>NZ_JAKIJS010000002.1 GCF_021608225.1 Pseudalkalibacillus berkeleyi | reverse complement strand
TTTGACTTGCTCATAATTTTAAATCGAAATTGATTCAGGGTTCTTTATAAAAAGACCCGTGTTTCACGCTTGGCTTTTGTTCAGTTTTCAAAGAGCTGACTGTCCGATTTTCGACTGCAAAATGCGCTGTCGTTAATCGGTGTTTTTTGTTTGTCGTTGTCTTAACAGCGACTTTTATAGAATATCATCTGCAAGCCTGACTGTCAACGACTTTTTTCGTTATTTTTTCGAAGTGTTTCGAAAGAAATATCCCGCCGCTTCCGTAGCGACGAGATATAATATACCATGTACTAAAAAGAAGTGTCAATACTATTTCAGTTTTAATTTTTAAATTGATATGTTCTATGAAAAATACCTTTTCCTTTCGTTTCATTGCGAACGACTTGTACGTATTCTTTCTCAATTAAATGCTCGATCATTGCCCCAAGATCTACTTTATAATCTTCCATCTCAGGATGCTCCATTAAATCAAAGAATGACCAGGCATCTGTTTTTGTCTGCATGATGTCTTTTAGGTGG
Source organism: Pseudalkalibacillus berkeleyi (assembly GCF_021608225.1). Lineage (NCBI taxonomy): Bacteria > Bacillati > Bacillota > Bacilli > Caryophanales > Fictibacillaceae > Pseudalkalibacillus > Pseudalkalibacillus berkeleyi. The sequence goes on along the minus strand of NZ_JAKIJS010000002.1, from coordinate 201,472 downwards.
CGAGATCCTAGTTCTGTCTTTAGTGACATGGAGAACTCGTTAGCTAGTATTAATAGTTCAATCCTTTTATTAATCGGCTCATCACTTGAAGTGAGTTCTTCATATAACTTGTAGATCTCTGGTTCAATTTGTTTCACTTGATTCCAGACAGTTACTTCTGGATAAAAACCATGTTCAATGACCGACAACCTTGCCAGGTGATGAAGTGCATGGATGATGTTATTGTATGCATCTAAGAAGTGCCCAGCATAATATAATTCTTTTCCATCTGAAAAACGACGCACGAGCTTAGCGAACTCTATTCCAATCTTCTTTTTCCGTTCAGCAATCGGGAAGTCATTAATTCTTGTTTTGAGTGATTCAACAAACTCATTTCGATCGAATAGAACTTTCCCATTCACAACCCAATCTACGACACGTCGATGGGACCCAAGCATTAACCACTCGTTTAATTGTTGAAGATTAACGACATGAAGAGCTGCCTTCTTGTCTTCAAATTCATAATGTTTAACCTGCCATGGTGATTCCGCCATTTCGACAATAATAAACAAAATGACATCAAAGTGGTCCGTTGAAGGACTAAACGCCTTATGTTTCTCAACTAACAAAACTCCCAAGGTTTCTTCGCGACTCGCTCTTTCTTGATATAGTGGGCGTAATATATCTTCCATCTTACAATCATCTCCTGTATGAATATCCGGTTCTCCCTGCTTAACACTATTCCATATCATTGCATGTTTTCCTTTTACAATATGAAAAGTTAAAAGAATGTTCATGATTTCAAAATACTTATTTGCTATACTGTGTGCAGGAGGAATGTATATTATGGCTTTAAAATATACAAGTAAAATAAATAAAATCAGGACCTTTGCACTAAGTCTTGTGTTTATCGGCATCGTCATTATGTATCTAGGACTATACTTCAAGGCAAGCTTTACCGTAATGACCATATTCATGTTGGTCGGATTTCTTGCAACTTTATCAAGTGCAGCGGTTTATATTTGGATTGGTATGTTATCTACAAAGGCTGTCCAAGTTGAATGCCCAAATTGCCACAAGGTCACAAAGGTACTAGGCCGAGTTGATGCTTGCATGTTCTGTAAACAACCCTTGACTATGGACCCTTCCCTTGAAGGAATTGAGTTTGATGAAAAATATAACCAGAAGAAACAACCAAAAGAAGAGGGCTAAGTCCTAGCATATGGTTAAAGCAAATGAGAGCTCGGAATGTTGAAGTCAGACATTCCGAGCTTTTTTCTTATTCGGAATTGACCGACGGTGCACCGAATTATAAATAAACATAAAGAAAACACATGGTAATTTCATCGGAAAATACCATGTGCTTTACTTATTATCGATCTGTTTGTGAGTTGGTCGCAACTTAATGAACGTTTTGACAATCAGGACAAGTACCGTATACTTCCATGCGGTGGTTATTCACTCTGAACCCAGTTACGTGTTCAGCAACATTTTCAACTTCGTCCAATCCTGGATACGAAAAGTCAACAATCTTACCGCACTTTTCACAAATCACATGGTAGTGATCGGTTGTGACACAATCGAATCGACTGGATGAATCACCATAGGTAAGTTCTTTAACAAGCCCTGCGTTTTTAAATACTCGTAAGTTGTTATAAACGGTCGCTACACTCATATTTGGAAATTTGCTTTCCAATGCTTTATAAATCTCATCAGCCGTTGGATGAGATAACGTTTGAATTAAATACTCTAATATCGCATGACGTTGGGGCGTTATGCGAACTCCCGCATCTTTCAACGTATCAACAGCTGTCTGTAATCGACTTTCCTCTTGTTTCATCGTCATGCACCTCTCTTCCGAAAGACATTCTTACTTTATAATATTTATAATTAGTGTACACGGAAGGGAGGATTGTTGTCAACGAGAACCCTTACTGTCGTTGACTTTACTCGCCTTCGTGAAGAACAGGCTCTGTTTGGTTCAATTGCTGATTCACGTACCTCGCCGCAACAAACAGAAAGTCTGATAAACGATTTAAGTACGAAAGAACGAGTGGATTGATCTCTTCTATTCCAACAGCTTGTCGCTCCGCTCTTCGAGAAACCGTTCTTGCTACATGTAGTGCGGAAGCTGCCTGTACACCACCAGGTAATATAAATTGTTTTAATGGTGTAAGCTTTTCATCCCATCGGTCAATCGTTTCCTCAAGATAGTTGATATCCGCTTCTTCAAGTGTCCAGCCGACCTCTTTTCCTTTAGGTGTGGCTAATTCTGCACCCACATGGAATAGAACAGTTTGTACACGGAGTAACGTTTTTTCAAAATCAACTTTCCATTCTCTATCTTGATCCTGAAGGTGACTTAACGCTAAACCAATCATCGAATTGGCTTCATCACAAGTTCCGTATGCCTCGACGCGAGGGTCATTCTTTTGAACTCTATCACCATAAACTAAGGACGTTGTACCTTTATCACCTGATTTTGTATAGATCTTCATTCTTAATACCCCCTATTTAGATCAATTTTATTCATATAGTTCCCTTCTCCTGTTTGATACACATGGAGATTCCTTTTAAACTGTTCAATTGCTCTGTCTTGATACTGTGGTGTGACACCAGAAATATGCGGAGTAATCGTCACATTCTTCATCTCCCACAATGTACTATCAGTAGGGAGCGGTTCCTCGACCATGACATCAAGTACCGCATGGGCAATTTGTTTTTCGTTCATCGCCTCGATCAATCCTTCCTGATCAACCGTTGTTCCTCTTCCAATATTGATGAATACAGCATGTTCTTGCATTTTTTCAAAGTGTTCCTTTTTCAATAGTGATTCAGTTTCTATCGTTTTCGGCAGCACGGAAACTAGAAAGTCAACACGGTCTAAAATGTCATTTAGGTCTTCCATCATTACAACTTCATCAAAATATTCCACTGAACGTCCACTTCGATTCATGCCAATCGTTTTCATGTTGAATGCTTTTGCTAGTCGAGCGATTTCGGAACCAATTGCACCTGCTCCTAGAACACCTATTGTTTTACCGTGTAGTTCATTCATTGGTATTCTTCGGCTCCATACTTTATCAGCTTGATTTTGTCTAATTTCAGCAAGGCTTCTTACGACTTGCAGCATCATTGCAATTGTATATTCGCCCATAGGTATTTGATGGATGCCTCTTGCATTCGTGACGAGAATATCACGATCAGCAATTGATTTTGCGGGCATCTTATCTAAACCTGCGGATAACACGTGTATCCATTGTAATTTGGACGCTTTTTGAATCATCTCTGAGGTTAAGTCCTCACCATATGTAAGTAATACTTCCGCTTTCGGCAAGTATTCTTCTGCCTCATCTATGTTTTTACAGAATTGAAAATTAATGTTTGGATAGTCTTTCAACAAGGTTTCTTGAATCCGGGATCGTATTTTTGCTGAAGATACAATGAACAAACTGTTCCACCTCTCATCATTTTTATATGTTTAAAAAAAGAACTGACCACTGGTTGTCAGTTCTCAGTTGTTATTTTCTGACGATTTAATCGTATCACAAAGTTCGTTAAGGTATAAAGAAAATGGCGTTGACAAAGGTCACCGCCATTCGTTGATTTACAAATTTTCTTTAATGTACGTTAAGGCTTCCTCTACGTGATCCTTCACTCTAACTTTACGCCACTCTTTAACGAGGTCCCCGTTTTTATCAATGATAAAGGTAGAACGTACAATACCCATGTATTCTTTTCCGAAATTCTTCTTCAATTGCCATACACCATATTTTTCAGCTACCGCATGATCTTCATCCGCAAGTAATAGGAAAGGAAGGTCATGTTTGTCTATAAATTTCTTATGGCGGTCAACTGGATCAGGACTCACACCTAGAATCACGGTGTTTTGGTCAGTAAATTCACTGTGATGATCCCTGAAGTCACAAGCTTCAGTTGTGCAACCTGGTGTCATATCTTTCGGATAGAAATACAAGACGACATTCTTTCCTTCAAAATCAGACAGACTTACCTTCTCTCCACTGTTTGCTTCTAGTGTAAATTCTGGTGCTTTTTCTCCTGTTTTGATTGTCATAATAAATACCCTCCCGAACAGAATTTTTCTTACTTTACCTCTGCCTTTAAGGGTACCCAATCCAATGAACGGTTACAAGTTTTTAGTCCGAATCTATGACAGTCGACAACACAAAAACTGCTGGTAACAAATATCCGACAAGGGCTTCAATGATTGAAATCCACCTACCTAGCCCAATTGGGGTGATATCTCCATAACCGACAGATAGAAGTGTGACGGCACTAAAGTAAGAAACGGCTTCCGAAAGCTGAAAGAAGGATCCGCTAATGGGTGAACTTCCTTCCATTAATACTGTAATGCCACTGATCGTCAAACTGAAATATATCGTTCCAAAACCAAAGATGATGATTATGTAAACAATAAATAGTGCCACTAAATCCTCAAATGATATGAATGTGCGTGACTTTTTATGTAAATGCCGAGGATAACGGAAAAAGGATAGAATACTTTTTTGAACAATAAATACAACTGTACCTATAATAATGACTAATAATAGAAGATCCATCTTACCCACCTCACCACAATCTATGCGAGATGATGGATAAATAGGATAAGCTTTTTATCTAAAGAACTGACCTAACATCCATTTTCATAGATGCTAAGTCAGCTCTCACATTATTTATTCTGCTATTGCTTTAATCCGTTTAATTTGTTGCTCATCGGCTTCCACAATTTCGAAGGTTACATTCCCATATTGGAATTGATCCTGAATAACGACCTCTGAAGTTTGGGACAGAATCCAACCTGCAATTGTATCAAGCTCTGTATCATCGATGTCTAATCCAAAGTACTCGTTGACATCAGCAATCAATGCTTTCCCATCCAACATCGCATGATTTGCATCCACTTTCTTGATCTGCGGTTGTTCTTCTGCATCAAATTCATCTCTGATCTCTCCGACGATTTCTTCAAGGATATCTTCAACCGTTACAATCCCAGCAGTACCTCCGTATTCATCGATTAATACCATCATATGAATCCGATCTTTTTGCATTTGGACTAGCAATTCTTTAATCGGTGTCGTTTCCAACACTTTAGAAACCGGTCTAATGAAGTCTTCCATCGGTCGGTTCTCTTTTTTTAACAATGAGTTAAACACTTCTTTAATATTGACGATTCCGATGATGCGGTCCTTATCACCCTCTGCTACAGGATATCTGGTATATTTCTCTCGGCTCATCACGTCAATATTTTCATCCATACTTTCATCTGTAAACATACAGACCATTTCAGTTCGAGGAATCATGATTTCTTTTGCCATTCGATCATCGAATTCAAAAATTTTGTTCACATAATGGAGCTCAGACTGATTGATTTCACCACTTTTGTAGCTTTCAGATAGTATGATTCTGAGTTCCTCTTCGGAATGAGCTACTTCATGATCGGTCGTTTGAGAGAAACCGAGCATTCTTATGATTAGCCGAGCAGACCCGTTTAAGGACCATATGAATGGGTACATGATTTTCGCAAACCAAATCAGTGGCCTTGCTAAAAGTAAACTGATGGTTTCCGCTTTCTGGATGGCAACCGTCTTTGGCGCCAATTCCCCTAATACGACGTGTAAAAAGGTAATCACGGAGAACGCTATGATGAATGATAACGTACTTGCGAGTGCCTCGGATATGTTGAACTGCTCAAATACAGGATGCAGTAATTCTTCGACCGTCGGTTCCCCTAACCAACCAAGACCGAGCGCGGTGATTGTGATTCCGAGCTGACAAGCCGAAAGATACCCATCCAAATTGTCGAGCACCTTACGAGCAGCTTTCGCTCGCTTGTTTCCTTCTTCAACAAGCTTATCAATTTTCGTTGATCTTACTTTTACAATTGCAAATTCTGCAGCGACGAAAAATGCGGTAGCCGCAATTAATATAGCGACAAGAATGAGATTAATAATTGCCACGGTTCGCCTTCCTTCTAAAAGAAGGCTTCACCTCCGTTATAATATAATTTACTTCTATGTTCCCTCATTACCCCTAAAACATAACATCAAATTAACTACCTGCGCCTCGATACTTCGTCACACCGACATTCCAAAGGAAAATCGAAAGTCCGAAGAAGAAAATACCCATGAATGGAGTGAGAAACGCATAGCCATACCATTCTGTTTTGTTAAGGAAGAAGGCAGCTGGATAAACACCTACGAAAGCAAACGGTAATATCCAAGTCAATACGTAGCGAATGACTTGATGGTAGATGTCTACTGGATAACGTCCGAAATTACCGATATTGTACATCATTGGCATAATGGCGGTACGACTGTCAGACCAAAAACTGACTGTCGCAAGACTAATAAAGATTCCAGCGTAAACAAGTGCTCCTCCTAGAACAAATAATAAGAACAGAATCGGATCATACCAATCGATGGTTAACCCTAAATTGTTCCCTGCATAAAACATGACGACAAGGCCAGTGATCACACCGAACATTGATTCTAATTCCATCCGTTCTAATATGACTTGAAACAAGCTATGAATCGGCCGAGTCAAAATCCGATCCAATTCTCCTTTTACGATATATCGTTCGTTAAAGTCCCAAATATTAAAGAATGTAGAGAAAAATGCGAATGGAACGAGGAAAAATCCATAAATAAAAATGATTTCATCCTTTGACCAACCACTCAATAGCTTCGTATGACCGAAAACAACTAAGATAAAGACCAGGTTCACAGCTTGAAAGAGTAAATCAGACAAGAGTTCTACAACCATATCTGAGCGGTAAGTCAATCTTGTTTTCATATATTGTCCAACATATTGCATGAAAATGGATACATAGCTCATGATTGATTACCCCCCTTGTATAACCATTTGTTTTTTTGCGAGTACCCACAAAATTTGAATAGGAATAAGTAGAATCAAACTCCAAACAAGCTGCATCATAATCGCATTGTATACTTCACTGCCGACAAATCCTTCTGAAAAGATCATACTTGGTACGTAAGAAATGTACTGGAATGGAAACCAATCCATTGCCGATTGCGCCCATCCTGGGTAAAAGCTGATTGGAAGAATCAAACCTGAGAAAAGATCAATGACGACCCGCTTCGCCCTCATTAAACCATCATTATTAAATAAGAAGAAAGTAACTATCCCAGTCATCAAGTTAATTTGCGTATTAATGATGAAGCTAAACAAGATCGAAATTCCGAAAAAGCCCCAGGTTGAAAGGTCTGCTGATAGCTTCATTGGGAAGATAAGCGAAACGATGAACATCCCTGGAACAGAGAAGAATAACAATCTGAAAATCCCTTCCCCAAGCGCCGCCATCGTTTTCATATTTAAATAATGATAAGGTCTGATTAGCTCAACGGCTACTTTACCTTCCTTAATTTCAAGTGCAATTTCTCTATCGATATTGTTAAAGTAAAACGCTCGAGCCATCCATGCGACAGCAATATATGTTGTCATCTGGACGACGGATAACCCTTCGATGTCTTCCTTTCCACCATATATTGCACTCCATAGAAAATAGTAAGCTGCAATATTAATGCTATAAATGATGATCCCACTGTAGTAATTTGTACGGTAAGCAAGCATCATCAAAAAACGGATGCGGATCATTTCAATATACTTAGCCATGAATAACGCCTTCTTCGTAAATGTTTCGAATGATCTCTTCAGTAGACGTTTCGAGTATTTTCAGGTCAAGAATTTGATGGTTCGATACGACATCTCCAATCACTTGAGAAATAACGTCTTCATCATTCGTTACATTGGCAGTCCAGCTGTTCTCATTATCACTAGGCTCCCATACGATTAGTTGACTTCCTGTCGATTCCTTTAGTTCTTTCTGAGTTTTAGGAGACTTAAAGTGAAACTTAATTTGCTTTCCTTCTCCCCAGCTTGTTTTCAATTGATTTAAGGCACCATCATAGATGATTTTCCCTTCGTCCAACATGACCACTCGCTCACATAAAGCTTCTATATCTGTTAAGTCATGTGTCGTAAGCATGATTGTCGTGTTGTACTTCTCATTTAACTCTTTCAGGAATTCCCTGATTTTCAGTTTAACAAGAACATCGAGACCAATTGTCGGCTCATCTAAAAATAGAAGGGGTGGATTATGAATGAGTGCAGCTGCCAATTCACACCTCATCCGCTGCCCGAGCGATAACTTCCTTACAGGCTTGTCTAATAACGGTGCGATATCCAGCGCTTCAATAACCATAGACATATGGCTGTTGTAATCTTCATCCGAAACGTTATAAACCTTTTTTAGGAGACGGAAGGATTCTTGAACAGCGATATCCCACCATAATTGAGACCGTTGACCGAAAACGACACCAATTGTCTTAACGAACTTCTCGCGTTCTTTATGTGGATTCATTCCATTAATAAGGACATTACCAGATGTAGGGGTAAGAATCCCCGTCAACATTTTGATGGTTGTCGACTTTCCCGCGCCATTCTCACCGATATAGCCAATCATCTCGCCTGGTTTCACATCAAGTGAGATGGAATCAACCGCTTGGTGAATTTTATAATTTCTCGTTAGCAAATCACGAAATGCCCCTTTCAGGCCAGAGCGACTTGAATACGACTTGAATTCCTTCGTTAAATTTTCAACTTTTATCATTTTATCCATATTTATGTTCCCTCCAATTACACCATTAACAGTGTATACAACTAGACCGGGTAAACACAACTCTATTGATTCCCTTATCCCTTATTATTCTGCGAATACAGAAAAACTTTGCTACAATGTACAAAGAACTGAAAATCGTGCCACACATGTACCTAGAACTGTTGGTACATAAGGAATATGAATGAACTACATTGGTGCGTAAGATTTAAGTGTACATGTGTCAGACACTTTATGTCTGGCATTTCATTATAGGAGGTTTTGTGAAATTATGAATAGAGATCGTTCGGTTGAATTATATTCTGATGCCCTCGAGCATATTGTCGGTGGGGTAAATAGTCCGTCCCGTTCATTTAAAGCAGTTGGAGGAGTAGCACCTGTCTTTATGGAGAAAGCAAAAGGTGCCCACTTCTGGGATGTAGATGGCAACAAATATATCGACTACCTCGCAGCATACGGTCCAATTATTACAGGACATGCTCATCCGCATATTACAAAAGCAATCACAAATGCTGCTGAAAGCGGAGTACTTTACGGTACGCCTACTCGGTTAGAAAACCAATTTGCAAAAATGCTGAAAGATGCAATGCCTGCCATGGAAAAAGTCCGCTTCGTCAATTCTGGAACAGAAGCCGTCATGACGACGATCCGTGTTGCCCGAGCATACACAGGCCGAGACAAAATCATTAAATTTGCAGGCTGCTACCACGGCCATTCAGATCTAGTACTCGTTGCAGCTGGATCAGGCCCATCTACATTAGGCACACCAGACTCCGCTGGCGTTCCGAAAAGTATCGCCCAGGAAGTGATTACTGTCCCCTTCAATGATGTTGATGCTTTTAAACAAGCGATGGATACGTTCGGCGATGAAGTTGCCGGCATTCTCGTCGAGCCGATCGTCGGGAACTTCGGAATCGTCGAGCCGAAACCCGGTTTCCTGGAAGCGGTAAACGACATCGCTCATGATGCAGGCGCGCTCGTCATTTATGATGAAGTCATCACTGCTTTCCGTTTCATGTATGGCGGGGCTCAGAACCTGCTGAACGTTGAACCGGATATGACTGCACTCGGTAAAATCATCGGTGGTGGTCTTCCAATCGGTGCGTACGGCGGTAAAAAAGACATCATGGAAAAAGTCGCACCACTCGGTCCAGCCTATCAAGCGGGAACGATGGCTGGTAATCCAGCTTCCATCTCAGCAGGTATCGCTTGTCTTGAAGTCCTTCAACAAGAAGGGGTTTATGAGCAGCTTGACCGTCTTGGTGAAAAGCTTGAAACCAGCATCCGTCAGTTGGCCGAAAAATACTCCGTACCACTTTCGCTAAACCGTTTGAAAGGCGCACTGACTCTGTATTTCGGTTCAGACGAAGTTGTCACGAATTATGAGCAAGCGGAACGAAGTGACGGAGAAATGTTTGCTCGTTTCTTCAATCTAATGCTGGATCAGGGCATCAACCTTGCGCCTTCGAAATATGAAGCCTGGTTCCTGACGACTGCTCATACAGAAGAGGACATTGATCAAACACTTCAAGCAGTAGAGCACGCTTTTAAAAACCTATAAATTCAACAAGGAGGTTGACCCAACACGCTTGGGTCAATCTTTTTTCGTTCTGTTCATTTCAGCTGTTTTTCTGTTCATTTCACTCCGTATTCTGGTCATTCTGGTGGTTTATTACATCATTCATGACCAAAGACCTACATTACATTGCATACACAAACCCGATTTACGCACCTGTCTTTGAATCCTGGTTATAAGAAGGCTCCTCTGTTGATTCTACACTTGGCTTCTTTTCCTTGGACAACACCCATCCACCGACCGCAATCAATATCAAAACCCCATAGAACGTCATTTTCCAGGCTGGTGACTTCGCGAAACCTTCTTCAATAAACGCAAGTTCCGGGTGGGTCAACGTGTATACGGCCAGCTTCACCCCTACCCAACCCACAATGAGAAAGGCTGCAATTTCAAGCTTCGGACGAGATTCGAGAACTTTTACAAATAAGTTCGCCGCAAATCGCATGATGACCAATCCGATCAGTCCGCCGAAAAAGATGACAAGGAATTTCCCTCCATCAAGTCCACCGATGTTCGGTAAGTTCGTATTCGGAAGTGTAACCGCTAGTGCGACCGCCGCTAATATCGAGTCTACTGCAAATGCAATGTCCGCCAACTCGACTTTCAAAACGGTACCCCAAAATCCAGATGCCTTCTTTTTAGATTTGACCTTCCCTTGTTTCCCGACCTTTTTGACCATCACTTTTCTAAAAATGTGGTTTAAGGCGATAAAGAGGAGATAAACGGCTCCAATCGCTTGCACTTGCCAAACGTTCACTAGAAATGAAATGGCGAAGAGTGAGCCGAAACGAAAGACGAACGCTCCTAACAATCCATAAAACAATGCCTTCTTGCGCTGCTCTTCTGGTAAATGTTTTACCATGATCGCTAAGACGAGAGCGTTATCTGCTGCAAGGAGTCCTTCCAATGCAATCAAGACCAAAAGAATCCAACCGTATTCCATGAGCACAGTAACTTCCATCTGTATTTCCTCCTATTTTTCAGCTCACGTCACTTCACAAAAAAATGACCCTTACCCATTAGGTAAAGGTCATCAGAACATAAATAAAGACCTTTACCAACCGTACGGTAAAGGTCTTGCTAACAACACGATGTGCTGCCACTGGAACCGAGAGCATCAGCTCTGGAATGACGACTCCAATGTAAAAGCTACTCCCCTTTAGGAGCTATATTGTTAGACTTATTTTATCCCCTTTTCATAGAATTGTAAATAGGTTTACATCTTCGTGTAGGAATTATTTTAAGTATTGATTTCTAGGAAGATTGGGTGTATAGTACGTTCATTATCATTCTCAAATGAGAAAGGATTTTGCATTTAAAATGAAATTCGGTGCTCGCATTATAAAGACTGGAGTCGCAATTTCACTAGCTTTATATATTACGATGTGGTTGAATCTCGATTCAGCTTCATTTGCTGCAATTGCTGCATTATTTGCCATACAACCTACGATTTATCGTTCTTACCAAACGATCATTGAACAGATCCAATCAAATTTGATAGGAGCGACACTTGCCATTATTGCCGTACAGACATTAGGAAATGCCCCTATTGTAATCGGTTTAGTCAGTGTAATGATCATTGCGATTAACATTAAACTAAAAATCGAAACAACGATCCCACTCGCAATTGTAACTGTAATTGTCCTTATGGTTAATCCAGGAGATAATTATGTAACATTTGCAATCACCCGATTTTCCGTGATCATGATCGGTGTATTCTGTGCGTTTCTCGTAAATTTAGCGTTTCTACCACCTAAGTATGAAACGCGACTTTATCATAAAAACGTGAAAAATATGGAGCAAATTGCGCAGTGGATTCGACTCGCTACACGAAATGATGCAGAACGGAAAATTTTAAAAGAAGATTTAATGAAAATTAATGAAAGTATGATTAAAGCCGATAACTACTATTTGATGTTTAAAGAGGAAAGAAGTTATTTTAAGGGTTCTGAATATACGAAACATCGAAAGCTTGTTCTATTCAGAAATATGCTTTCTACGACTTCAAAAGCGCTGGCAATCTTGAAAAGTCTTGATCAACACGATCATAAAATATATCAAATGCCAGAAACGATACAAGTATTGATTCAAGATCAACTGGACCACCTAACAAACTACCACCAACGAATTTTGATGAAATATATTGGAAAAGTACGCTATCAATCACCGGATGAGGTCGTCAATCAACTTGGAGAAGATGAAAAAGAATTGACCGAGTACTTTATGGAGCTCTATGATCACAAACAAGTTGAACGTGATCAATGGATGAATGTCTTCCCGTTAATTGGATTGATCATCGATTATAATCATCACCTGATTCATTTAGATAAATTAGTAGAGAGCTTTCACACCTACCATACAGCAGATAATGAAGTTAGCATTAGAGATGCCTTCCCACAAGATGAATAGAATAAAGAGGTAAATATGAAAAATGACACGCTTTCCTGTTCTAAGTTCAGGGAAGGTGTCTTTTTATTTGGCTTTCGCACAATTTGAATGTAATTGTTCCATTTTATGAAGGAATCTCACAATTCCCTCTCGTAATCTCGACATTCTTGCTCTTAATCTCGACATTTCAGCCCATAATCTCGACATTTCAGCCCATAATCTCGACATTTCAGCCCATAATCTCGACATTTCAGCCCATAATCTTGACATTTTAGTAATATAGTCCCGTTATTTCTCCAAAATAAAAAGGACTGCCTCCATCGGCAGTCCTTTCTGCATTCATTAGCTTTTCATTTTCGGATCGAGCGCATCTCTCAATCCGTCACCCATTAGGTTGAAACCGAGTACGGTCAACATAATGGCTAGACCCGGGAAGATCATCGTCCATGGTGCATCGGTAATGTAAGACCGTGCATCTGCAAGCATTGTTCCCCATTCTGGCGTTGGCGCTTTCGCACCTAGGCCAAGGAATCCAAGTGCCGCTGTTTCGATGATTGCAGTCGCAATCAACAATGTTCCTTGTACGATAATTGGAGCAAAACTATTCGGTAAAATATGCGAGAATAAAATTCTTCTATCCTTCATACCAACCGCTTTTGCTGCCATTATATATTCTTCCTCTTTAATACTCAAAACCTTCGACCGGACTAGACGCCCGAAATTGGGAACGTTGATAATTGCAATCGCAATCAACGCATTTTTCAGTGAAGGTCCTAATACCGCAACAATCGCAATCGCAAGTAAGATACTTGGGAAAGCAAGCAAGATATCAAAAATACGTGAAATAATCGTATCAACCCATCTTCCGTAATAACCAGCTACTATTCCAAGTGTAGATCCTATAATTACTGAACCGAGTACAGCAAAGAATCCGACTGTTAAGGAAATTCTAGAACCATAGATGATCCGACTCAATACATCTCGACCGAAATCATCTGTACCAAACCAATATTCTGAAGAAGGTGCTTCAAGTTTCGCATAGTCACCTGATGAAATCTTTTGATCATTGATTCCCTCAGGTGCAATGAGCGGAGCAAATATAGCTAAAAATACGAAGAAACCTACAAGCCCTAGCCCTACCAGTGCCAACTTGTTTTTGCGAAAATTCTTCCAGGCATCTCTCCATGGCGAAGCAGGCTTTTCTTCTTGCTGCTTTGGCTCTAATGGATTTTCATTTCGTGCAAGTTCCGCCATAATGTTCTCTCTCCTTTTACTAACATCCGTCCAAAATGTCACCGTCTATCATACGGATTTATTTTGAACATCAACTATTATTGATATTTAATTCTAGGATCGATTGCCGCATATAAGAGATCCACTAGAAGGTTTATCGTGACAAAAACTAACGCTATAATCAGAATGCCAGATTGAATAACTGGGTAGTCACGGAATCCAATCGCATCATAGATGTAACGACCGATTCCAGGCCAACTAAATATCGTCTCTGTTAAGATCGCACCACCAAGTAGGAGTCCCATTTGTAAACCGATAACAGTTAATACAGGGATGAATGCGTTTTTCAATGAGTGTTTATAAACAACCCAGAACATACGCAGTCCTTTGGCACGTGCTGTCCGGATATAGTCAGACCGCATGACTTCCAGCATACTGGAACGTGTCATTCTAGCGATAATAGCCATTGGTATAGTTGCCAATGCAACTCCTGGTAATGTCAAATGTTTAAATACTGTTTGTAGTTGATCAAATCTCCCCTGTATGATCGTATCAATCACATACAGATTCGTTATTGAATTGACTGGATCTAAGATACTCTCTCTACCAGACGTAGGGAAGATTCTCCACTCTACGGCAAGCGCCCATTGCTCCATCAATCCTAACCAGAATATTGGCATGGAGACACCGATTAAAGCAAGTAGCATAGCTACATAGTCAAACCAAGAGTTTTGGAACCATGCACTAATAATCCCTGCATTGACACCGATAAATACTGCAATGAACATTGCGAAGAGTGAAAGCTCTAATGTTGCAGCAAAATAAGGCCAAATTTCTTCACTAATCGGGGCATGCGTTCGAATAGAATTTCCGAGATCCCCAGTTAGTAGATCCTTCATATAAATAAAGTATTGTACATACCATGGTTCATCAAGACCAAGCGTATCTCTAAGTTGAGCAACTGCTTGCTGGGAAGCTTGTTGTCCAAGGATGATTTGTGCTGGGTCTCCAGGAATGGCACGAATCAAGAAAAACACGATCAGTGACATACCAATTAGAACGGGTATGAGCATTAAGATTCTTCGTATCGTATAAGCAAACACCTTTATCTCACCTCTTCAGCATACTGGCTTAATTTGTTAGTCATAGCTGCTTATACACTGGATAAGCCAATGCTATACAAACCGCATTGTTATGATTGCTACTAACAACTCATTAGTATTAAAATAAAAATCCGGTTCACATACGTATTTATTTCAGAACAAGAAAACTCGGTAACCCTCGCTCACTTATACTGAATTTGTATACCTCTGCCCTACATAAATAGCAACCATTTGAAAATGAAAAGGGGAGCTATTCACCCCCCTACTTCATTCTTACTTTAAAGAAACATTTGTTAGCTTATCAGAACCAGTTGGATGTGGCTTGAATCCTTCTACGTTCTTCATTCCTGCAAGAGCTGGTTTAGAGTGAACAAGTGGAACCCAAGGTGATTCTTCGTGTAGGATCACTTGTGCTTCTTTATAAAGTTCTGCACGCTTTTCTTTTTCAGGAGTTGATTGAGCTTCAACTAGAATTTCGTGTAGCTCATCATTTGCAAAGCGTGAGTAGTTGTTTGAATCGATCGTGTCTTTATCAAGCAACGTGTAAAGGAAGTTATCAGCATCTCCGTTGTCCCCAGTCCAACCTAGTAGGAACATCGGTGCTTCACCTTTTTGTGCTTTTTCTAGGTAAGTACCCCACTCGAATGAAACGATTTCAGCGTCAACACCGATTTTTGCAAAGTTAGAAGCGATTGCTTCAGCAGCTTTCTTACCGTTAGGCATGTATGGACGTGGTACTGGCATAGCCCATAGTTCAGTTTTGAATCCGTCAGGATATCCTGCTTCAGCTAATAATTGCTTCGCTTTCTCTAGGTCAAATGGATATGCATCAATTTCATCATTGTATCCATCGATTACTGGAGGCATTGGGTTCTTTGCAGGCTCAGCTTGTCCTTCATAGAACGCTTTAATAAGTGATTCTTTATCTACAGCATGGTTCAATGCTTGACGTACTTTCTTGTTCGTGAATGGCTCCATTTCTGTATTGAAACCAAGGTAACCAACGTTCATAGATGGACGGAAGAAAGTTTGAAGATCGCTATTGTCTTCAATCTCAGCAACATCACTCGGATTCACACCATCCATTAAGTGAATTTCACCAGTCTTCAATGCATTCAGACGGTTTGAGTTATCTGGAATTGCTCGGAAGATAACTTTATCAAGCTTTGGTAGTCCTTCTTTCCAGTATTCTTCATTCTTTTCAAGAGTAATGCGGTCATTACGCTTCCAACTTACAAACTTGAATGGTCCAGTTCCTACAGGTTCTGTTTCAAGTTTATCGAACTCACCTGGTGCACCAATTGAGAACGGCGTCATTGCTAAGTTCTTCAAGAAAGGCGCTTGAGGGCGGTTCAATGTGAATACAACAGTATTCTCATCTTTTGCTTCAACACTTTTAATTACGTGTCCTTCGTCTCCTTTAAATCCACCAAACATTGACGCGTAGTAAGCGTACTTACCAGAGTCTCCGCTTGTCATCCAACGCTCGAAGTTTTTGACAACTGCATCAGCAGTGAAATCTTCGCCATTGTGGAACTTTACGCCTTCACGTAGCATGAAAGTGTAAGTCAATCCATCATCAGAAATTTCCCAGTCTTCAGCAAGTGAAGGGTTTACATCAGTGTCTTGCTCACCATATTCTACTAGCGTGTCATAAACGTTCTTAATGACTTTGAATGATTCTCCATCAGTAACTGTTGCAGGATCAAGTCCTACTGAGTCACCACCACGGCCAAATACTAATGCTTGTGCCTTATCTTTGTCATCGTCTCCTCCTGAACTGCTACACCCTACGAGGGCAACAGACAAGAGCATGATAGTGGCTAGTGCGATTAAGAAACCTTTTTTCATCATATACTCCCCCTACTTGTAAATTTTTTATATGGACTTGTCTTCCTCATAAAGGTGACAAGCTACATAATGATCTTGTTCGATCTCTTGGAACTTTGGAACAACCTTTTTACAAACATCCATAGCTTCAGGACATCTCGTATGGAACGGGCAGCCAGATGGCGGATTGGATGGACTTGGTACATCACCTTCCAACATGACCCGATCCTTCTTGTAATCAACATCCGGAATAGGTACAGCAGATAACAATGCTTGCGTATATGGATGTAGTGGTTTTTCATATAGCTTTTCACTGTTTGCTAATTCGACAAGTCTGCCAAGGTACATAACGCCTACCCGATCACTTATGTGTCGGACAACACCAAGATCATGTGCAATGAACAGAAATGTTAAGTCGAATTCCTTTTGGAGGTCTTGCATGAGGTTTAATACTTGTGCCTGTACAGAAACATCCAAAGCGGAAACAGGTTCATCAGCTATGATTAACTTTGGCCTAACGGCTAGGGCTCTTGCGATACCAATACGTTGACGCTGGCCTCCACTAAATTGGTGAGGATAACGCTTTGCATGGTAAGCGCTAAGGCCAACAGTTTCTAGGAGTTCACGGACTCGGTCTTTTCGTTTCTTGCTATCTTTTTCAATCCCGTGAACAATCATCGGTTCTTCAATAATTTTCTCAACTGTATGTCTTGGATTTAGTGACGCATATGGATCTTGGAAAACCATTTGAATATCGCGTCTCATTTTCCTCATTTCAGAGCTTGATAATTTCGTGAGTTCTTTTCCATTGAAATGAACTTCACCTTCTGTAGGTTCAAGTAATCGTAGTAACATGCGTCCAGTTGTGGATTTTCCGCAACCGCTTTCACCTACGAGGCCAAGCGTTTCGCCTTCTCTAACTGAGAAGGATACACCATCAACCGCTTTAACTGATCCTACTTGTTTTCCGAACACACCACCGGTGATCGGAAAATGTTTTTTCAAACCTTTAACATCTAATAATGGCTGTGACATTTTCTTGACCCCTTCCTAGCTGTTATGGAGCCAGCAACGAACCCGGCTTCCATCTTCTTGATTTTCTAGTTCTGGTGTTTCAGAGAAACAGCGGTCAAAAGCATGTTCACAACGTGGTGCAAACTGACATCCAGTTTTAATTGATCCTGGTTTGGGAACAGTACCAGGGATAGAATATAAACGGTCTTTCTTAGATCTCATATCAGGTACTGATTGAATCAGTCCTACGGTGTAAGGATGCTTAGGCTCCTTGAAGATGGTTGCAACACTTGCCTCTTCAATGACCTTCCCGGCATACATAACAACAATACGCTCACACATTTCTGCAACTACACCAAGATCATGCGTAATCATGATAATGGATGTATCCGTTTCTTTATTTAGCCGTTTCATCAAATCTAAAATTTGCGCTTGAATCGTTACATCAAGTGCCGTTGTTGGTTCATCTGCAATTAGTACTTCGGGCTCACAAACCATCGCCATTGCAATCATGACTCTTTGTCTCATTCCACCTGAGAGTTGATGAGGATAGCTTTCCATCAATTCATCTGCTCTAGGCAATCCAACAAGCTTCATGATCTCAATTGCGCGCTGCCTTGCCTTTTTCTTATCCCACGCATTATGCAATCGAATAGCTTCTATAAGTTGATTTCCAATTTTGTATACGGGGTTAAGTGATGTCATCGGTTCTTGGAATATCATAGCGATATCATTACCACGAATTTGTCTCATCCGCTTATCTGATGCTTTGGTCAGATCTTCACCGTGATAAAGAATTTCACCACCGACGATTTTACCTGGGGGTTTAGGTACAAGTCCCATAACTGATAGTGAAGTCACACTTTTCCCGCAGCCTGATTCTCCTACTATGCCGAGTACTTCGCCTCGGTTTACATGAAAATCAACATTGTTAACTGCTGGTATTTCACCTTCATCAGTGAAAAAATGGGTCTTTAATCCCTTAACGTCCAGCACTGGAGCATCCATTCGCCCCACCTCTCTTTCTGACTAGATATCCTGATGTTATAATTTTTACAAAATTGTTACGGTTCTGAACGTTTGTTCATAATTATGACATCGTTGTCGAGGTTTGACAACACGAAATATTTAGAAAGTTTCAAATATACAACTTATGTACTAATACGCTTTCCCTCGCTAAAATCCTTCTTTCGCCCTGTTTTTCGGACATATTATTATCGACAAAGAAAATTTTTCGACAAAAAAAAGACTGACATTTGAAATGTCAGCCTATATTTCATCAAGAGCTTGCACTGTAAATAGATTGTAATAACTACCCTTTCGTTTCATCAATTCTTCATGAGAGCCCGTCTCTGTGATCTCTCCGTTTTCAATAACGACAATCCGATCTGCATGGGTAATCGTGGCTAATCTATGTGCGACAATGAACGTCGTTCGGTCACGCGCTAATTTATAAAGTGATTCTTGAATGAGATGTTCACTCTCTAAATCAAGTGCTGAAGTTGCTTCGTCCAGAACGAGTAGAGGTGGATTCTTAAGGAAGACCCTCGCAATAGCTAACCTTTGTTTCTGACCTCCAGAAAGCTTAACCCCTCGTTCGCCAATTTTCGTGTCATATCCTTGCGGAAGCTTCATAATGAAGTCGTGCGCATTTGCCGCTACTGCAGCCTCCATCATGTCTTCATCGGATGCTTGTGGATTTCCCATTTTAATATTCATTCGAACAGATTCGCTAAACAAAATATTGTCTTGAAGAACCATTCCGATATGATCTCTTAGCGTCCGAACCTGATACTCTCTAATATCACGTCCATCTAACAAGATTCGTCCTTCGTTTACATCGTAAAATCGAGGAATCAGACTCACTAGCGAGGATTTCCCGCCACCACTCATTCCAACGAGCGCAATGGTTTCACCAGCCTCTACATCTAAACGAATATCTTTTAGAACTGGTGCTTCTTCCTCATCATATTTAAATGAAACATGATCGAATGATATCTTACCTTGTACATGCTTTAATGGTTTCGCACCTGGGCCATCTTTAATATCATAGTCCTCATCCATAAACTCAAATACCCTGTCCATGGACGCGAGTGCTTGCGTCAATGTAGTAGAGGAATTCACAAGTCTTCTGAGTGGATTGTATAAACGATCCATGTACGCTACGAACGCGACCATTGAACCGACTGTAATTTTTCCTGTGATTGCAAAATAACCTGCTGCACCAATAACAAGCATAGGCGCAACATCAGTAATCGTATTGACGACCGAGAAGGTTTTGGCATTCCAAGAAGTATGATTTAATGCCCTGTTCAAAAAGTTTGTATTACGCACATTAAATTGATCCTGTTCATAATCTTCTAGAGCAAAACTGCGAATCACACTGACCCCTTGAACACGTTCATGTAGATGGCCTTGCACTTCTGCAAGCGCTTGAGACCTTTCCTTCGTCAAACTTCTCAATCGGCTATAGAAAAATTTCACTGAAAGACCGTAAAAAGGTAGTAGTGATATAGCAACTAGTGTCAACCATCCATCCATCGTAAACATGATTGCAATTGCAATGACAATTGTAATCATATCAAGCCATACGTTCATCAGACCCGTAACAACAAAGGATTTCGTCTGTTCTACATCATGGATGACACGTGAAATGATTTCGCCAACTTTTGTGTTGGAATAATATTTTAGGCTTAATTTTTGAATGTGACTGAACAAATAATCACGAATATCAAATAAGACCTTACTTGCTGTCCACTGAGCATAATATTGTCTGTAATATTCAATGGGTGGTCTCAATACGATAAACACAAAGAAAGCCCCGCCCAATACCCAAGATAAGCGGGAAAACTTCTCATCGTTACTAATATCAGCGTTGATTACGTCATCAATGACGAATTTTAATATGAGTGGAATTAATAATGGAATACCGAATTTGAATATCCCAATAAAAACCGTAAAAGCGATTTGTTTAAAATACGGTCGTACAAAGTGCATATATCTTTTAATACTACTCGTAATGCCCACCTCCAGATGTCAAATGCGTTTTATTCCTGTTAACCAAAGATGGTCCAGTTAAATCTCTGCCTTTTTAAAATTAAGTTATGATGGCCTTAAAGTATAAAAAAGCCCGACACGTGTCGAACCTTTCATATTATACATTATGAACATGAATGATGGCTTTTAACGATATTCTAAAAAGCGTTCATACCAATTCTCAATAAATTCAGGTTCAAACGGACCTTTTCGTTGATTGATCATTGAACATAATTCATCTAAACTCCGCCGCAAAATGTCATTAATTTCTTTTGGATAGTTCATTTCGATCTTATGAAGAGCAAATTCATCTTCATCTAATATTGTATAGGTCATATCCGGAAATACTTTCACGTCCAAATCATAATCAATATACTTCAGTGCTTCCCCGTCATAAGTAAATGGCGTTCCAAGATTACAATAGTAATGTATACCTTGTTCTCTTAACATACCGATGACGTTAAACCATTGCTCAGAGTTGAAATAACAAATTGCAGGCTCTCTCGTTCGCCATTGTCTACCATCGGATTCTGTAACGATGATTCGGTCATTTCCGCCGATTACTACTGAGGAAGTCCCTCTAAGTATCACTGTTTCTTCCCATACACGATGGAGCTGTCCATTATGTTTATAGCTTTGTATTTGAATCGAACTTCCCGTCGTCGGAAAAGACATACGAAACTCCTTTCTTGCGCTTCCACATCAATTTCTCTTCTTATTATATCCTTTCCACCTAAAATTGAAAAAGGATGTGCATTATGAATTTAAAGTTCTTCAATACATTCTGGCACTTCATTACGTGGTGAATTGACAATAGTCGATACATTATAAGCAGTCATACTTGCCGAATCAAAAGGTTTCATAAGTTCAATTAAGTCGGATTGTTCCCCGTCCACATCGAGCCAATTTCCGTATTTTTCTCTTGGGAGTATGACAGGCATACGGTTATGAATGTCTTCCATCAATTCGTTCGGTTCTGTTGTCAGCACTGTACACGTGTGAATCGGATTGCCTTGTTCGTCTTTCCACTTCTCCCATAATCCTGCAAAACCAAAAGGCTGATCATTCTTCATTTTTATGTACTTCGGTTGCTTATGTTTTCCTTCTTTCTTCCATTCAAAGAAACCATCAGCAGGGATGATGCATCTCCGCTTTTTAAATGCATGCTTAAAGCTCGGTTTTTCCGGTACAGTCTCAGATCGTGCATTAATCAACTTATGACCGATGGATGGATCTTTCGCCCAAAAAGGAATGAGTCCCCATTTAAGAAAACCAGCACGTCGGCTTCCTTCATTAGAAACAATGGCAACAATATCTTGAGAAGGTGCGATGTTGAACCGAGGTTGAATGTTAAATTCCGATGCAAATTCATCAATTTCAAACCAATCCATTAAGAGATCTATTTCTGCTGTTAACGTAAATCTTCCACACATCATAATCCCTACCTTCTTTTCTATTGTTCCTGTACACCCCATTCTCCTAATCATAACATAAGAAGAAAAGCGATTCGCCCAGCTAGCTTTGGTGTGCTTCTTGTGTTCCAGTTCTTGTGTCTTGCGTTCCACCTACCTTTTTGCAGCATGGCTTAAGACCTGGTGATTTTAAGTATGAAAAACACCCCCGGCATCAAGGCCGAGAGTGCTTGTGGAGTTACTGTTGCTTATTTTGCTGTTGTTGCTGTTGTCCTTGCTTAGCACGCATTGCTTGTTGTGCTTGCTGGTTCTGCTTTTGTACTTCTTGAGCATTTGTCATTTCAGTACCAAACTCAGCAGAATACTGTCCAGCCTGTTGAGCAGGTTGTTGAGCTTGTGCGTTAGGCTTTTTCGCCATGCTAGCTCCAGCTTGTTTTTGTTGTCCTGGCTTTTGTTGTTTTGCCATGAGTCTCACCTCCACATGAGTTAATTTAACCACCCATGCAGCGTGTTATCCGACAAATTTAGATGTACCATTTACCATACATAAACCTATTTCAGATGGAAAGATTAAATTCATTATGGAGTGGGTAAAACAAATATAAGGCAAGAAGTATAAGGAGGAATCCACCATGTATGTTGGTCGAGACATGACAGAACTTGCGACCCTAACAACCGATGAATGGACGGATAAAGAACTCGCATTCTTCCATCATTCATTACAGCAAATGACACAATTTTTGAATAGTGAAGGTGTATCCATCCATCAAGAAGTCATTAAGGAAATTGAAAGCCGCGGAGGACTCCACCGTGACGAAGCTGATTACCAACATGGAACAAGGCCGAACTATGAATAGATAGAAGAAGGCTGATCTACAGAGGAATTGCTCCTTTGTAAGATCAGCCTTTCATTTGTAAGAGTATTTTCACAACATATCTGCGCTCTTTGCCCGATATATGTTGCGATTAGCCGCTATTTACCACTTATCTGCTCACTTTTTCCGAAATATGTTGGAAATAACCGCTTTTCATCACCAAATCACCTCAAAAATTCGAGTATGATTGTCCGCCATCTACATTCAAGGTTGCGCCTACAACCCAGTTTGAGCGTTCTGAAGCTAGGAAGGTAACGATGTCTGCAACTTCTTCTGCTTTTCCGAAACGACCTGCAGGAATTTCGTCCTCAACAAACTGATTGATTTTCTCTGGGTTTTCATCCAACCGACGTTGCCAATTCCCACTTGGATGAAGGATCGCGCCTGGTGCTACACCATTCACACGTATTCCGTATGGTATGACTTCATCAGCAAGTGATTTTGTAAAACTGATCAGTGCTGACTTCGAGCTGTTATAAGTTGGCTTTCCGCCTGATTCTCTTCCATATATGCTGGATATATTAATAATCGATCCGTTGCCGTTATGCTTCATTTTTTCTACAGCCAGCTTACTGAACTGAACAGCTGCATGAAAATTCAGCTCCATTGAATCTCTAAATTCATCGATGCTTGTTTCTTGTATGGTTGATCCATTACTCCCGCCTGCGTTATTGACTAAAATATCAATAGAGCCGTGATCATCAATAAATTTCTTGAAAACTTCAACACGTTCTTCTTCACACGTTAAGTCCGCTTGATAGACTGAAACGTCAGGATAAGTCTGTTTCATTTCAGCCAAATCCTTTTCTCCTCTAGCGCATATTCCAACTTTCACACCTTCAGACCTTAGGCCGAGTGCGATTGCTTTACCAATCCCTCTAGAGCCACCAGTAACGAGTGCAGTTTTGCCATTCAAATTTAATTCCATCGTTTATTCTCCCTTCATTAAACGTGCAACTTTTTGATGTGGGACAGGTAATGGATAAGCGTCTAGCTGTTCAGCATTTACAATCGTCCCATTTGTTATTGGTTCTTTTGCCTTAAATGATCCCGCGTAAACAGATATTTGCCATGTTAGATGAGTGAAAACGTGTTGAAAATCAACGAGATGGTCGTTTAAATCCACTTGAATAGGGTATCTTTCTTCTAAGTACGTTTTCAAATGTTCTTTAGTTAAATTACGATCTGAAATCTCAATATTTGGGAACTGCCATAAATTTGCAAGCAGTCCGGTTTCAGGTCTTTTTTCGATAATGGTTTCGCCTGATTCATTTTGCAGCATAGCGATCGCAACGGGTACAGTCCGTTTTTTGATTTTCTTTTTCTTTACAGGAAGCTCGGTCTGTATACCTTTATGGAAAGCTTCACAATGTTTTTGCACTGGGCATACTATACATGAGGGGTTTTTCGGCGTACAAATCGTCGCCCCAAGCTCCATAAGACCTTGATTGAAGTAAGAAGGGTTCTCTTTAGAAATAAGTAATCGAACCGCTTCTTCGAATATTTTTCTTGTTTGAGGTTTTGCGATATCATTTTCTATTAAAAGAATTCTCGAAAGCACACGCATGACGTTACCGTCTACAGCTGGCTCAGGTAATCCGAACGCAATACTTGCTATAGCTCCGGCTGTATAGGGTCCTACACCTTTTAAAGATAAAATTTCTTTCGGCGTATTTGGAACAATTCCACCGTATTTTTCATGTACTTCCTTAACTGCTGAGTGGAGATTTCTTGCACGGGAGTAATAACCTAACCCTTCCCATGCTTTTAAAACCTTCTCTTCCTCTGCAGCAGCCAGTGCGTCAACGGTTGGGAATTGAGCCATAAACCTCTCGAAATACGGAATAACAGTATCTACTCGGGTTTGTTGAAGCATGATTTCTGAAACCCAAATTTTATAAGGGTCTCGCTCCTTACGCCAAGGCATATCTCGGTGGTCGTGTGTAAACCATAAAACTAAATCAATTTGAAACGCTTCTATATCAATTGTTAATGCTCGATCTAATAGCTGTTTAGTCAAAATGAATCCTCCAACTGTCGGTAAACTTTGAATATGTAAAAAGAAATTTGGGAATCGAGTTATTCCCGTTTACACTATACTATATCGAAAGTAGTGATATAAATCATTTTATACGTCTACTTTCGCCATTGAAATCACGCATATTGGATACACTATTTGATGAATAGACCGAATCCTGAAATGTGAAACTGCTTATTGAGGAGGCTTTATCAATAAATGGATACGGGGACACATATCGTAATGGGTATCGCTCTCGGTGGACTCGCAACATTAGATCCTGTCATCGCGAATGACCCAGTCTCCACACAGGCTGTGTTAGTCGGGACTTTGATAGGATCGAATGCGCCCGATTTTGATACCGTACTTAAACTTAGAAATAATGCAGTATATATAAGGAATCATCGTGGCATAACGCACTCTATACCAGCTGTACTACTCTGGCCAATTATTATTGCTGGAGGATTGGAATTGTTCATGCCTGCAATGAACCTACTTCACGTATGGCTTTGGACGTTTTTAGCTGTCTTTTTACATGTGTTCGTTGATATTTTCAATGCATATGGAACGCAAGCCTTGCATCCTTTTTCGAAGAAGTGGATTGCACATGGCATGATCAACATATTTGATCCGTTTATCTTTACCGCGCACATTATTGGATTTATCCTTTGGTACCAAGGTTTTCATCCCGGTTACACCTTTTTGTATATATACAGCATTCTGATCGCTTACTACATTTGGCGCTATATTGATAAACAGCAAACGATTAAGATGGTAAAGAAGGAAGTTCCGAACGCCACAAAGGTCATCATTAGTCCAACTATGAGGTGGAGTCAAAAGCATGTTGCTGTGATGAGTCCCGGTGAATTCCATGTCATTGAGGTGAAAGGCAATGCCTTAACGATTCATGACGTTTATGACCGGAAGCCTGTTCCGAACAACCCGCTCATTAATGAAGCGGTTAAGGATTCAAATCTTGCTGCATTCCTCTCTTTCTCACCTGTATATCGCTGGGAAGCAGAAGAAACCGATGAAGGCTATGAAGTCCGATTCATTGACTTACGGTACAGGTCTAAAGGGCACTATCCATTCGTAGCTGTTGTACAGTTGGATGATGAATTAAACATTATCAGTTCCTATACCGGCTGGGTCTATAGTGAAAAAACACTACGAAAAAAACTACATGTAGCAACGAGCAACTAGACGCACGATTAAAAAAGGTGTCTCGCCATTACCGGCAGACACCTTCTTCATTTGAAATCGTTTAGGATTGTGGGATCTAATGTTTAGGTCCCTTTTTTAATAAATGTTGAAATTTTGGATTTGAACTGAAATACTCATGAAGCTTGTCCCCAAATCGATTAATCCATTCCTTTACGATCCGCTCAGTCACATCTTGACCTTTATAACTTCTTCCAGCTCGTGCTCTTGTCGATTCGAAATCTTCCCATAATGCTTCAACCCATGTGCGTGCTTCTTCATACGTTAAAGTTGAATTTTTATTTTGTAACTCTACTGCTAATTCATGAAATGTTTCTTCCACATTATTCACTCTCCTTCCATGCCAATTATTTCACAACATATCTCTCGCAGATCATTCCATACTAATAGTATCGTTTAGAAAGGAGTTGTTACGAATGCGTAATAAAGCCAAGAACTTCCCTAATCGCATGTCTCCTAACGGCGAAGCCCGTGCTAAGGATGAATATGCATCTAAACGTGCAAATGGAACGACCCAGACTCAGCCTCAAGAACGGATGAGTCGCTCTAACCGTACCTGAGGATACCTGTTAGGAGGTGTCAACGCAATGGCAAAAGATAATCGAGATCCAATGCACCCTAACTATGAAGATCCTTTCCAATCGCCACGCGCGAACCCGAAACACAGTTTCAACCAAGTTAATGGAGAAACACAACGGAGTTTGCATAACCATGTTTTGAAGGTAGAAACAAGGAAGCGCTCCTAAAGTATGGGATGTCCTACATCTGCGCGTCTCAACTATTGAGAACGCATTGCAGGGCATCTTTTTTTAATTGTTTACACTTTGCGAAGTAGTGAGATCGGAAATGCTTCCAGGTCTTCCGCTTTATCCCTATATCCCCAAGCAAAAATGCCGTTCATATAAGAAATTTCGAACTGACTACCAGGGTCACCTACTAGCTCATATACATCTCCCTTATGAAAATCCGATGGGTCCAACAAGTAACTTTTGGCCATGGCTATTTTCCGTTCATACACGGCTACTTCGTTAACCATACCGATTTGCTCTGCTTTTCTCATTTTTTCAGACATCGTTCTGATTTCTTGATCAATTTCATGCTCTGTCATATCGCTATATAATTTACTCATTTTACATACCTCCTGATGTCATTTGTTATTCTCGAAATGATGATGAAGTTGTGCTAGCATAAATGAGAATTCAACAGAAGGAGTGTTGCAACATGATGAATGTTCTCATTACAGGAGCTGGCACAGGATTAGGTAAAAGCCTTGCACTCCAATATGGAAAAAACGGTAACCATGTGTATCTTATTGGCCGCCGTTTAGAGCCTCTAGAGGAAGTCGTGCAATCGATAAAAAGTGCTGGTGGTCACGCTACACCTTTAACATGTGATATTACAGATTTTGATGAAGTTGAACAGAAAATAAATAGCGTCGTACAAAACACACCCATTGATTTGTTAATTAACAACGCTGGTACAGGCATATTTGGACCGTTAAACACCTATCGTTCAGATGATATTGATCAAATGTTTGCTACAAATGTGAAAGGGACCATTCATATGACAAGAGCTATCCTACCTACCTTAGTTGAACAAGGAAATGGTCAAGTCATGAACATCATCTCTACGGCAGGGTTACGTGGCAAGAAAAATGAATCCGTTTATGTTGCTAGTAAATTCGCTGTCAGAGGATTCACAGAAAGCCTAATTAAAGAGCTTGAAGGAACTGCAATCAAAATGACTGCGGTATACATGGGTGGCATGGATACACCATTTTGGGATGAAACGGACCATATCGATGACCGATCTCGATTAAAAAGTCCCGATGAAGTCGCTCAGCTAATCGTTGAACAAAATTCAGGACAAGCTGAAATCTTTATTGATCGTTAAGATCCTGATTCTCATCGAGCCATTCGTCAATTAAATTGACTGGGAATCCTTTACGATAAAGAAATTGCTTCATTTTCTGTTTATATTCCCAACCTGAATATTGTTTGTACTTTCTGTTCGCTTTCTCTGCTTGCAGATTTAATGCCTCTCTCTCTTCGTCTTCATCTTTACTGAGAGAGGCCTTATCTATCGCTTGTTCAATAATGCTCCATGCGTAACCTTTCTGCTGAAGTACTTGTCCGATCTTTTGCTTTAATGCATGTTCACTAAGCTTCTTAGATTGCTTCGCTTTCTTCTCAACGAGCTTTGTCGCTTCGTCCACTTGTTCTTCTTCCGTATAAATCGTTAGTGCATTTTCAATGGTCAAATCGTCGACTCCCTTTTGCTTCAAATCTTGCTTTAACGCTTTCGGACCTTTTTTGGTCGTCATAACCTTACTGCGGATAAACATCTTCGAAAATTCCATATCATCCAGATATCCAAGCTCTTTTATGCGTTCAATAACTGATTCGGCAGTGTGGGGTTCGAACTCTTTTTTTATTAAATACTGCCTTATTTCATCCATTGATCTCATCCTGTAGGATAGATAATTCATCGCCATATTTAATCCTTTTTGGAATTGATCCTGGAGTTGCAGGGATTTAACTTCCTTCTCAGTGAGCTCCGTTCCCTTGCGAATTTTTGATTGAATATAAACCTCTTCATCTATCCCGAAGCCGAACTCTTCTCCGTTACCCCGATCTATAAATACGTTAAATCGACTTTTGTTTTTCTTCTGCACTGTGATCTTTGTTATTTTCATTGGATCACCTCGCTCATATTTTATCATATCAACGGATTATCTACTTTAATAAAGGGAAAACATTCATAAAGGCAGAATATTGTTAATAACCGCGTAGAGGAGGAATTGGAATGAAAATTGCCATTTCTGGTGGGACAGGTTTTGTCGGAGCAGCTTTGACAGACCAGTTCATAAAGCAGAACCATCATGTATATGTCCTCACCCGTAACCCTACTGGAAAACCTGAAAAAGAAAACGTTACATATATTGAATGGATGCATGACAATGGTGAGCTCCCAACACTATCAGGGATAGATGCATTCATCAATCTAGCCGGAGAAACGATCAATGGCCGATGGACAGACGAAAAGAAGGAAAAGATATTATCTAGTCGAATACATGCAACACGTGAAATTTTAAAGATCATAGAGCGCATGGAATCTAAACCCAAAGTATTAATCAACGCATCAGCCATCGGTTATTATGGGACTTCGAAATCGAAGACATTCGATGAACATACGAGCACCTCTGGAGATGATTTTCTCGCCCATGTGACTGCTGAATGGGAAAAGGAAGCCATGAAAGCTGAACAAAACGGAGTGAGAGTTGTCCGGACTCGATTTGGGTTGATTTTAGCCAAAAATGAAGGCGCGCTCCCGAGAATGACGCTTCCTTATAAACTGTATGTTGGTGGACCAATTGGCTCTGGTAAGCAGTGGTACTCGTGGATACATATTAACGACGTAGTTGGGATGATTGACCACGCACTGAACGATGATTCTTTGGAAGGTGCTGTCAACGCAACATCCCCTCACCCTGTTCAGATGGATGACTTCGGAAAAATTCTAGCGAAAACATTGAATCGACCACATTGGCTCCCTCTTCCGGCTTTTGTTTTACAGATCGGATTAGGTGAAATGAGTACGCTCATATTAGAAGGGCAAAAGGTAGTTCCCCGAAAAGCATTAGATCACCAGTACAAGTTTATGTACCCAACATTATCATCTGCCTTAGCAGCGATTTTTGACAATTAGAAAGAGGGAAACACATGAAAACATTATTTAAGAATGCCACATTATATCCTGTCACAGCTGAAACGTTTCAAGGTGACCTACTCGTTGAAAACGGTAAAATCATAAGCCTCGAACGCGGGATTCAAATCGACGAAGGAACAGAAGTCATTGATGCAACAGGCATGCATCTCCTCCCTGGTTTTATTGATGTTCATACCCATTTAGGACTGTATGACGAAGGTACTGGGTGGGCCGGTAATGATGCTAATGAAACAAATGATCCTTTAACGCCACACATTCGAGCGATCGATGGTGTACATCCTTTAGATATAGGTTTTAACGACGCCATTAAATTTGGAATTACTACCGCTCATGTCATGCCGGGGAGTG
Organism: Pseudalkalibacillus berkeleyi; assembly: GCF_021608225.1. Classification (NCBI taxonomy): domain Bacteria; kingdom Bacillati; phylum Bacillota; class Bacilli; order Caryophanales; family Fictibacillaceae; genus Pseudalkalibacillus; species Pseudalkalibacillus berkeleyi. Next base: position 171,055 of record NZ_JAKIJS010000002.1, on the reverse strand, counting down.
CAAATGTAATTGGCGGTCAAACTGCTGTTATTAAGACTTACGGAAAAAATATTGAAAAAATGATTATCAAAGAAAAAGCGGGTTTGAAAATTGCACTTGGAGAAAATCCGAAACGAATTCATAGCGGGCGTCATAACGACTCCATCACACGAATGGGAATCATGGGAATGTTGCGTGAGGAATTTTACAAAGCGCTCAATACAGACAATCCCGAATGTTTAAGGACTGCACCCATACTTTCAGTCTTGAAACGAGAAATGCCTGTTCGTATTCACGCTCACCGTGCTGATGATATATTATCAGCTGTCCGTTTTGCAGACGAATTCAATCTAGATTTGCGTATTGAACATTGTACAGAAGGGCATTTAATTGCATCAGAGTTGGAAGGTCGAGACCTTCAAGTTTCTGTAGGTCCGACACTCACTCGGAAATCTAAGATTGAGTTAAAGAACAAAACTTGGCAGACGTATAAAGTTTTGAATGACCACGGCATTGCTGTATCCATCACAACGGATCATCCATATGTACCTATCCAATACTTGAATGTATGTGCTGCAATTGCCATTCGAGAAGGACTATCTGTAGATCAAGCACTCCGAGGCATTACAATTAACCCAGCAGTCAATTTAGGTATTAATCATCAAGTTGGTAGTCTAGAGGTCGGAAAGGATGCGGACATTACGCTATGGAATGACCATCCATTTCAATTTTCAGCGATACCAAATCTAACGATGATTGACGGACAAATCGTTTATCAAAAATCGTACTAATTTTAAATCACTTTTTCCTTTGTAGCACATAGAATATTGAGTATGAAAAACAAGCATAAATAAGCCTTAGTACAAGAGGCTTTTAGCGTATTTTTCAGTCTCCAAAAATAGATGGATTATGACAAAAAATGTTTATTTCTTTTTTGTAGAAAATCGATTATGATAATGATGAAAATATAATTTAAAAAAGCTAAGGGAAGGCAATTGGTGCGCCACCAGTACATCTGGTCTTAGTGGGTTCGATTCCCACCCCGAATTAGAAATTTTAATTCGAGGGTAGGAAATCGCTCTGCCCTCTTTGGGAGGATGTAAATCATGTTAAAGAAACGTGAACTTTCTGACTGTCATGTTCTTTATGAGTTAATGGTGGATCCAGCGGTCTTTCCTTTTGTGCGTCATAAGGCCAATTCAGTTGAAGAATTTTTATTCTTAACGAAGCAAACGATTGAAGCAGAGGAAAATGGAGAGCTGATCTCACGAACGATCTTAGATGAATGGGGTAGCCCAATCGGAACGATCAATTTATTTGATATCGAGTCTGGATGCGGATTTCTTGGCACTTGGATCGGTAAACCCTATCACGGTAAAGGCTATAACCACCCCGCTAAGGAAGCCTTTTTCAATGAACTCTTTTTTGAAAAAGATATCCAAACCATTTTTATGCGAATTCGCAAAACGAACATACGCTCAGAACGTGCAGCTTTGAAGATTCCTTATGTTTCGTTAGCGAATGAAACACGTCCGGATATTTATCAACAGTTGAATGCAGATGGCGACGTTTATAACTTGTTTCAAGTCGAGCGAGACAGTTATTATATGCACACTGTCCGCGAAATCGCGCAAACACCGGTTGAGGATACGATTTTAGAAGCATAACATACGATATTCGTTTTCAAATGCCTGCCCAAACACTTTGGGACCAGGCATTTTTTTGTTATGAGAGCATCGATAAACTATCCCATACTTTTTTGCAAGTTATACACATGTGGATAAAATGATTTTGGTCCACTTTTTCACATGATTACCCATTCTTTCCTCTTATAGTTCTCAGGAGATTGTACATCATAATAAACGAGAGGTCATCCTCTCACTTATCGTCTAAGGAGGGTTTACTCATGGGAAAAGACAATCGTTCGCGCAAACAAGCAAAGAACAAACAAAACATGGCTCCTGATGGCCGTGACGTCGAATTTTCCCAAGAGCTTGCCGACTCTGAGGATCTGCAGGCTCAGGAAAGAGCAAAAGCGGCTGAACGTCGCGCTCGACGTAAGTAACCTCTGCAAGACTTAAACAAGGAGACTTGTCACCTTCCCCGGCAAGTCTCCTTTACATATGTTGTGGACAAATGTGAATATGTGAATAACTTATCCACCGAGCTGTGGATATTGTGGACAAAATCTTGGATAACTTGATCTTAACAAATTCTTTACAATCCCGTAATGTGGATATGTTGGGGATAATGAAAAGCGCAAGCGCGCACTCAGTCACGAAGATCACTGGAAGTCCGAAGAGGAGGCTGTCGCTGCCTCAAGAGGGCTGAAGTGATTCAAGTGACTGGTTTGCTGAAGCTAGACACAGCATCGACGCAACTTCTTTACTTTCTTACTAATGTTGCGACGACTTCAACGTGAGAAGTATGTGGAAACATATCAACAGGCTGTAGTCGTTCGATCTTAAATCCGTGCTTCGATAAGTATGAAATATCCTTTGCGAGTGTGGATGGATTACACGATACATACACCATTTTCTTCGGTTTGATGTCTTTCACCGTTTGCAAGAATGTCATATCACATCCTGTTCTTGGCGGATCGACAACGATGACATCTGGCTTCCATCCTTCCTTCAACCATTTAGGAAGTAATTGTTCCGCTTTTCCCGTCCAGTATCTAGCATTTGTAATACCATGCTTAGCTGCATTTTCTTCTGCATCTTCGATCGAATCCTCTATAACGTCCATGCCTCGGATTTCTCCAGCTCTTTTTGCAAGCCAAAGCCCGATCGTCCCTACACCACAATAAGCATCCACGACTTTTTCTTCACCAGTTAATTTCGCAGCACGTCGAACTTCGTTATACAGCTTAACCGTTTGAACCGGATTGAGTTGGAAAAATGCCCTTGCACTTAATTCAAATGACAAGTCACCAAGTGTCTCTTGTATCGTATGATCCCCTTCCAAATGAATCGTCTCATCTCCAAATATGACAGAGGTTTTCTTTCCGTTCACGTTTTGCAAAATTGATTTAACTTCAGGTAGTTCTTCTTGAATTTTTGCTAAAAGGATATCTTTTTTCGGAATATCCCTTTGAGTCGTGATCAATACAAGTTGCACATTTTCTGTTTCAAAGCTAACCCGAGTGACAATCGTTCGAACGATGCCTGTTCGCTTTTTCTCATTATAAATCGGGATGTTCAAATCCTCGAGAATCGTTTTAACGGTGTTTGTGACTTGTGTCGTCTTAGGATGCTGTACCATACAATTGGTCAGATCAATTAATTTGTGTGAGCCAATTCCATACAATCCTGCAAGGACACTAGTCCCTTTCTTTGCGACTTGGAATTGGCTTTTGTTCCTATAGTTCCATGGGTCCTCCATTCCAATCGTAGCCTTAAGTGGCAGGTGATGGGCGTCATAGTCTGTATACCGATCAAATGCCTGTCGAACGATATCCTGCTTCTCACGCAACTGAGCAGCATAGCTCAAATGCTGCAACTGACAACCGCCACACTCATCATAAATCGGACATGGTGGCTTCACCCTGTCCTCTGATTGTTGTTGAATTGTTACTGTTTCTGCTTCAATGCGGTTCGGCAATGGTTTAATGACTTTTGCAATGACGATTTCACCTGGAAGCGCACCCGTCACAAACGTCACTTTTTTATTATAAAACCCAACACCTTCACCATTAATCCCAAGTCTTTTGATTTGGACACGAATTGTATCCCCTACTCTGAGCTGTGTTTCATTTGCTTTCATCATTACACTCCGTCCTTTTTAAGTCGGATTCATTATATCACGGTTTAATTAGAAAAGGACAACCGGCTTGGGCTGTCCTTATTCATGCACTTACTTTGTAATCGGATTAGGGATTCGATCATTTGCTACGAGGTCATCTAAGCTTTTAAAAGTATAGCCTTGCTTCCTTAAGTCATCGATCACCCTAGCAAGGGCATCAGCATTATCTTTAGACACAGAATGCAGTAGCATGATCGAGCCGGGATGGACTTGTTTCATGATGCTATTGTAAGCATAATCTGCACCTCGTTGTTTGTCAGTTACCCAATCCATGTAAGCGAGTGACCAGAAGACGTTGATATAGCCTTCTTTTTCAGAAAGTGCGAGCGTCCGTTCACTGAAAATCCCTCGAGGCGGTCGCAAATACACCATGTCCTTCCGACCAGTCATCGCTTCATATTTCACTTTTACTTTAGACAGTTCTTCTTTCAAACGTGTCTCGCTAATGGTCGTCATATCAGGATGATGCCAGGAATGATTCCCGACGATGTGCCCTTCTTTTACCATTCGCTTGATGAGAGGTGCTTGACCTTCTAAATAATGTCCTGTAACAAAGAAAGCTGCGGGCACCTTTTTCTCCTTTAATACGTCTAGTACCTTTTTGGTATAACCATTTTCATATCCATTATCAAATGTGAGATATAGGTTTTTATCACTTGTATCTCCAATAAAATAGCCATTATATTTATTGAGAAGCTCAATAAATTCAGGTTCCGTTGTCGCAGGTTGATGGTCCTTACTTCTCTTGAAAAACCAATTATGTTTCTCATTTGAATAAGCTTGGCCAGAAACCGGAACAGATAAAAAGAAGCTGAAAACGAGCATATAGACCAACATTTTTCTTACCACAAAATATCGACTCCTTCACATGACCTTATTATTAGTTTAAATCCTCATATCCTATCCATACGAGGAATCGATTACCAACTGAAGTCGAAGAACGGGATGAAAAAGGCGATGCTCGATAAATCTTGAGTTTTGATCGATAAAACTTAAGTTTTGCACGATAAATTCAAAGTTTTGCACGATAAAACTTGAGTTTTGCACGATAAATCCCCAGTTTTGCACGATAAACTGAATTCACCCTTAAAACAATCTCATTCCATAAAGAAAAAACCGGGGATTTCCCCGGTTTCCGCATTTTCGAATCATTATTTAAATACTGGATCTTTGAATTGGGACAATTTTTCAAGAGAAGATTTCTCTACGTCACGGTGCAAGCTGTTGCCATGTGAGTCCATCGTCACAACTGCAGTGAATCCTTCCACTTGTAAGTGCCACATCGCTTCTGGAATTCCAAATTCCATCAAGTCGACACCGTCCACTTTCTTAATACATTCGGCGTAATATTGTGCTGCACCGCCGATTGCATTTAAGTAGACGCCACCATGCTCTTCTAGTGCTTTTAATGTTTTCGGCCCCATACCGCCTTTTCCGATAACGGCACGTATTCCGAACTTCTTCATGATGTCCCCTTGGTAAGGTTCTTCACGAATACTCGTCGTTGGTCCAGCTGCTTTTACATGATACTCTCCATTTGCATCCTTCATCATGACAGGTCCACAATGATAGATAATTTGGCCGTTCAAATCGATTGGCGCATCGTTACTCATCAAATGTTTATGGATTGCGTCACGTCCTGTGTGCATAGTACCGTTAATTCGGACAACGTCACCTACATGTAGCTCGCGGATTTTCTCCTCAGTAATCGGTGCTTCTAACACGACTTCTCTCACTTCATCTGTCACTTCATCTAATGAAGCTGCAGCTTTCTCCATTTCTTGTTTAAAGTCGATCTTCTCGCCTTCTTGGTACATCCAATCCATGATGTCACCTGTATTCGGATCTAGCTTGATTCCGAGACGACGGTAAGCCCAACAATTGTAGGCAACAGATACGAAAAAGCTTGCTGGAATTCGGTTCATTACGCCAATTTTACAGCCTAATAAGGTCGTCTCTCCGCCAAAGCCCATCGTTCCGATACCAAGTGTATTGGCGTTATCCATGACATACTCTTCTAGCTTGCGCAGGTCTTCATTCGGATTCGTGTCTTCCAATGTTCTGAACAACTGCTCTTTCGCAAGTTCATAACCAGAAGTACGGTCTCCTCCGATTCCAACACCGATTACACCAGCGCTACAACCTTGTCCTTGTGCTTGGTACACCGAGTGCATCACACACTTCCGAATTCCGTCCAAGTCACGTCCAGCACGACCCAAACCTTCAAGTTCAGTAGGGAGACTGTATTGGATGTTTTTGTTTTCGCATCCGCCACCTTTTAAAATGAGGCGAGCATCAATGTAATCTTCTTCCCATTGCTCGAATTTGATGACGGGTGTTCCAGGTCCTAAGTTATCACCACTGTTTGCGCCTGTCAGTGAGTCGACTGAATTGGGTCTTAGCTTTGTATCAGCAGTCGCTTCCTTAATGGCTTCAATGATTGCTTCTTTAATTTTTAACTGGTTGACACCAACCGGCGTTTTAATTTTAAAAGTTGGAAGACCTGTATCCTGACAAATCGGAGAAACGTTTTCATCCGCCTTCAAAATATTTTCACTGATCGTATCGAGTGACATTGCAGCTCTTGTGCCAGCATTTTCTTGTGCTTTCGCTTTAGCAATCGCGCGTCGAACGTCTTTTGGTAAGTTCGTTGATGTTTCAACAATAAGTTGATACATGCTTTCTTTCAGCTTTTCCATTCCCCGATGACCCCTTTATTAAAAATTTGCTCACGAGAAACAATCTACATGAGACAGTTCACTCATCATTAAATCAGTTCAGTGTAAGCGTAATCATTCTTTCATAGATCTCGCTTTCAGTATAACAAATCCATTTTAAACGATTAAACTATTCTTCCCAATCGTGTCGAAATTGTTTACATTTATCTTCAAGTTCATCAAGCATTTCAATTAATCGGTCGATTTCTTCGACCCCAGCTGTTTCTGGATCAATCGTGTCTAACACCTTCAGAAGCATATCAATACGATTCTGAATGTAATTCATTTGCGTTGACTTATCATTGATGGCATTACCCATTGTTTGAATACCCCTTTCCAATTCACTATAATATCATAACAGATTTTCACACTTTGTTGGAGAGATCGCTATTTTGGTATTGCTTTACAAAAGTAAGTCTAAACTTTACACTTATTGTAAAGAATCAATTATTATAAGAAACCTTTTTGTACTCTTAAAAATCGAGGTGAAGAAAGATGAACAACTTCGAAAACATGTGCCCTAAATATGAAGCAGCAATTGATATTATCGGAAAAAAGTGGACAGGTCTCATTATTCGCGTATTGATGTCTGGACCGAAACGATTTAAAGATATTAAGAAGCAAATTCCAGATATGAGTGATCGGATGCTAACAGAACGAATGAAAGAATTAGAATCTGTTGGAATCGTTAAACGTGACGTATATCCTGAAACACCCGTACGCATCGAATATACACTTACCGATAAAGGTAACTCATTGAAAGAAGTGATTGGTGAAATACAGCGGTGGAGTGATAACTGGATAGAGCTATAGGCTTTAAAGTGAACGGTCGAACCGTTCACTTTTTTATTTTTCATAAAGAAAGGGGCTGACAAGTATGTCAGTCCCTCTGACTCCTTAGCGAAGCCTCATTTTTTAGTTCGTCATATTGAATCGTAACGTAATGTAGTCTTGTACCGGAATCCATGCGCCAATTCCTTGATGTGTTACATTTTTCACTTCAATACGCTTTTTGCTTCCTTTTAGTACAATGTATACTTCACCGTATGTTACGCGACCTTTTTCATTCACTGCTGGTACGTATCCTGATAATAAGCCAACCTTTTTCGGTGGGATGTTATAAACATTGTCTTTCTTCGTTCCTCTACCAATTACTGTTGTGAATGACAAAGGTAATTGCGTCTTTTCAGAGGCTTTGATCATCATCATTTTTTGTACGTCATCACTATTTGCCACTTTTGCAGTCAATCCACCTGAAACCTTTTGTTCATTTTCTTGAACGAATCTCAATTGTTGGACCGCATTCCCACCTCTATTATTCAATTGATTCACATTCACTTTATGGTACTCCCAGTTCACATTCGTTTCTGATGATTCATAGCTCAATGGCCATTGTCCTAAATAAATATTAGCTCGATAACCTATCGCTGTTTTCGTAGGTGAAATATGAGATTCGTTAAATAGGCGGATAAGTTCCGGGTTATCAATCTTGACATCGGTAGTTGAAAACATATCACGAGTTAGCTCACTTGGTTGCAAATCTGGAAGGTCCTGCGTTGCATTCGGATAAGAATTTTCTTTTGAAATCGATACTGTGGAATTCGGGATCGATACTTTTTCTGTTGCTTGCTTTGACTTGTCTGCTGAAAACACCTGATCTGGCCATAACAACAACCCGATACAAGCAATCATAATACCCAACTTTCTCATCGGACATGCTCCTTTCTTTCTCTTATTTTTTTCTAGACTGGCCAAAATCTACATGCCAAATTTTGCATAATGTCAAACAAGCGTTTGATTGAATCTCCAAACCCTTATACACCAACGGTTTTCAAGTTTTTCACTTTTAAACAAATGTTTATTTGAAGGGTTGAAAAACCTGTCGAAGCAATGATTTGAACTTCTTAGGCTTCTTCAACTAACTGCCAAGAACAAACGGAAATATTTTCAGGATACTGATGTTCTCTTAAGTAGGTTTGAAGTTTTTTCACCGATTGATCGGGTACAACGATTGCTGCGACATCCGTTTTGCTAAATTTAAAATCTCCAATCTTCCGCCACTCTTTCTCTCTATAAAACGTGTGACCTTCAGGAGGATGAAAATCAGTGACTTTCACAAAATCGATTAATGGGTGCTTTTGTTCTAACTTTTCATTGAGTAAAGTATGGTTAACGGGTACGTAACAGACCGGCAGAAAATGCTCATGAATAATGGCAGCTTTAAAACCGATTGCAGCTTTTCCATAATATCGCGAATGATTAACAAGATCCTTAAACGGAATATCTGTCGTACTGCAGAAGTTGCCTGTCTTATGGCGTCCTACTTGCTCCGAACTAGAGGCTATAAGGCTAGACGATTCTAAGATTGACAACAAAATATAGATGGATTCTTCATCAGATTTTGGTTTGCTAACTTTTAATAGCTCGTCAGGACTATGAGCTTCCAGATGACCATCCTTTGGTGAACCTGTAAAGTGCCAATAGATTCGGGAATAGTATCTTTGCATGCAAAAAACACCCCTCTGTTAGTACTTCCTAACAGAAAGGGTGCGCATCTCTCTTCCATTTATGTGTGTTGATTAGATTCTTCATTGAAGATTTCAATCTCACGCCATTTTCCGAACTTATAATATCCATAAGCGATGATACTACTAATAATGAAGCTCGATCCAATTCCATAAGCGATACCTGATTCACCGAGCCACTTGGCAAATAAATAAGTCAGCGGCACACGCAATACCCAAAATGAAATTAAATTTAAAATCAAGACTTGAACCATGGCTCCTGCCGCCCTAACAATTCCGTTCAACACAAAGTTAATACCGAGGAATGGATAGAAGAAGGCCACAGTTTTGAGATAGGTCGCCCCGAACTCAATTGTCTCTATATCATCTACAAATAATTGGATTAAGTTCTCTGCTGAAAGGAATGCAACTGTACTGATTGCAAAGGAAACACCTAAGATCATGAGAATCCCGTTTCTTGATATCGCATCTACTCTGTCCCAGGCTCGAATGCCGATATTTTGACCCGCCATACTATTGACAGCTGAGCCTAATGTAAAAGCAGGTAGCATGATGATACTGTCTATACGCTGCGCAGCTCCAAATCCAGCCACAACATCCGCACCATAATGAGCGACGATCCCCATGATTGCTGCAATTCCACCAGATATCGCCATCATTTGGAGGCCAGCTGGTACTCCAAGTTTAAACAAAGTCACAAAGTAAAAACGAGGCGGTACATAAGGCTTAACAAATGGTACGCCAGCTTTCCATACGGAGTAAACAAGTCCATAAACAAAAGCAAACCCTTGTGAAATAATGGTTGCATAAGCTGCACCTACGATTCCCATATCGAACCAACTAATGAATATCGGATCGAGTATCGTATTTAAAATCACAGCCATAAGCACAAACCGGATCGGTGTCTTACTATCACCAAGCGCACGCAAAACTGTGCCGATAAAATTATAGCCAAACAAGAATAAGATACCGAGAAAATTCACTTGTAAATACGATTTTGCAAGCGGATAGATTTCAGCAGGCGTTCCTAGTAAATTCAGTAGCCAGCCAGATAAAAAGAAACCGATAAGCCCAAGACTCACTGCCAATATGCCTAAAACAAATACAAAAGCGTTGAGCGACTCTTTCAATCCTTGCGTATCATCTGCGCCCTTCTTTTGCGAAAGGACCGTTAATGAAGCGCTATTTACACCAATTATAAATGAAAGAATCGTAAAGATGAGCGTCGCAGAGATCGAGATTGCACCTAAAGCAGATGACCCGAGTAAGTTCCCGACCCAGACGCTATCAATAAATTGAAAAGAAGTTTGCAGAATGTTGGTTAGAAAGATGGGGACGGAGAAGAATATCATCTGTTTAGATACTGAACCTTTTGTAAAATCCATTTGTTGAGCCAACTTCTCCACCCTCCTTTCAAAAAATGCGAAAGCACTCCTTATATGTGGAGTGCCTTACGTAGCTTCACAATTGTTAGTTGCTCTTTGTAAACGATATCCAAAACTTTCGTCCCAATCCATTGTGTACATATTGCAAATAGAAAAATCCACCAACCAACGACAAATGCAGTAATGAGAAAAATCACACCGTTAATCCAGAACATCACTTGTCCAGGTGGACGATTAAACATCTTCGCGAATATCTGTGCCAGTATCGCCATGCCGCCTGAAGATGCCCCGTTTTTAAAAAGGATGCCTACACCTATACCGAATAAGCAGGCTCCAAAGAGCAAATCAATCCAAGGCACTGAAATCGGTGCCGATAGCACCAACCCTATTACATCCACGGTTATCGACGTCACTGTAACCGCAAAAACCGTCTTCCCAGCAGAACCAGCTCCTAGGAATTTAACGGCCGCGAAAAGTAATGGGACGTTCACGAGCCAAAGCGACCAGCCGTGCGGTATATTCCAGAAAAATTCATTAATGACTGCAATGCCTGCTGCTCCGCCAGATGGAATATGGTGTGGAAACAAAAACAGGCCCATCCCGATCCCTTGAATGAGCGCGCCAAGTGTCAGTGTTAATAAAGTTTTTACGGTTTGACCCATTCTGCTTCTTCCACAACCTCTATACTATTTTGAACGGATTGTACCATCGAACAATTCTTCCGCGTTAAACTCATTGCTTTTTCTATTTTATTCTCGTCCCATTGTTCCGTTTTAATATGAAATGTGAGCTTAATTCTTTCAACTCGGTTCGCCTCTTCCTCATTACGTTTTATATCCGCAGTGACCTTGATGTCATCAAATGAATAACGCATCTTTTCCAATACTTTTCTTAATACGCCACCACTACATACGGCTACTGATGATACGAGAAGCTGGTATGGTCGAAATCCATGTTCTTCGTTACCTGAAATATCTAAGTTTCCGTACTCAAATTCTGTTGTAAATCCGCCTTCTGTCATTTTAAATTCCACTCTGTTTTCACTCCTCGGAACTGTTATAATAATGGATGTTCAAAAATTCCGGTGAAAATGGCCTTTTTGAACTAGCACTAATGGATGAAGAATTTCTCTATGAAAACACTACAAGTATAACTTCGTCAAGATATAGTAAAATGTATCAATTAATGAAAGGAAGTACAAGTTATGCGCACCGCTCGTTATCGCTTCAATGTGCTGATTTCTGTCGTCTTCGTATCAGGATTTGCACAAGGAATGTTGCTTCCATTACTGGCTATTTTACTTGAAAATGCAGGCGTATCATCTAGTATCAATGGTTTAAGTGCGTCCGCTTTTTACATTGGTATTCTTGTCATTTCACCTTTTATTGAAAAGCCATTACATAAATTTGGTTATAAACGTATGATTGTGACAGGAATCGCACTTACTGGTGTCTCTTTACTCGTCTTCCCTTTATGGCAAGCAATTTGGTTTTGGTTTATCCTTCGTTTGATCATTGGAATTGGAGACCACATCTTTCATTTTGCAACCCAAGTTTGGCTAACGTCGATTAGCGTTGAAGGAAATCGAGGTAAAAACATTTCTATATATGGGGTATCCTTCGGTCTTGGGTTCGGGGTCGGACCTGTCATGACAAAGTTAATCGAAGTGAACACAGCATTACCGTTCGTTGTCGCATCCATTTTATGTGTTCTGGCACTGTTTTTGCTCATAAGAATAGAGCATGAATACCCGGAAAACATTGTCACGACTGACGTTCAAAGCACTTGGCAACGTTACGGAAAAGTATTCAAATTGTCTTGGCCAGGACTGCTCGGGACGTTTGGCTACGGTTTTATCGAAACGACTGTTCATAGTAATTTTCCTGTCTATGCGGTCAGACAAGGCTTAGGTGTAGACGCTGTTTCAATTTTGCTACCTGCATTTGCAATTGGCGCACTCATTTTTCAAGTACCTTTGGGACTCTTAAGCGATAAATTAGGGCGAAAACCGATTCTTGTGACGTCATTATTAATCGGTGGCATTAGTTTTATATTAATGACGCTGAATGGATCACTTATTTACTTAACCGTTATGTTTATCATTGCAGGACTTTTCCTAGGATCATTATTTTCAATGGGTATCACCTTTATGGCTGATCTCTTACCAAAAGAATTACTGCCTGCCGGAAACATATTAGCAGGAATTTGCTTTAGTCTCGGAAGCATTTTCGGTCCTTTAATTGGAGGACTTGCGATTCAAGTACTAGAAGAAGGTAGTATCTTTTACACAATTGGCGGAATGATGCTCTTACTCTTTATTGGTGTCTCCTTCTTCCAACCTCGTAAAGGATCTGAAGTTGCTATGACCGAATAGGAGAACACTCATGCTAAGCATTACAAATCGTATCCCAGCGCTCTTTTTATGACCGTGCACGGGATTGTTACCTAGACAAAAATTTTCTCTAGTTCATAAAGTATCAAGGGGTAGTAAGGTAAAATTGAATTCAAGAACAATTCGTATCAGGGAGAGCTACCTCTCCATACGTTTAACGTAGAATGAGCAAAGGTATACTATATGCGAGTCAGATTTATTGACGTAGAGAGGCTAAACTTTTAAAATCATAATTAGATAATAATTATTGTAAACAATACAGTCGTTAAAGGAGTCGATAAGACATGAGATTACGCACAGAGATGCCAGAATTTGAAGGTGCAACGGAATGGTTAAACGGTGAAGTTTCAAAGGATCAGCTCGTTGGTGACAAACCAACACTTGTACATTTCTGGTCTGTAAGCTGTCAGCTTTGTAAAGATGCAATGCCGAACATCAACCAATTTCGTGACGACTATAAAGACGAGTTAAATGTAATTGCCGTGCATATGCCTCGTTCCGAAAAGGACCTTGATGTAGATCAAATTAAGGAAGTAGCTGCTGAGCACGAGATTACACAACCAATTTTCGTGGACAACAAGCACACATTAACAGACGCTTATGAAAATCAATATGTTCCAGCTTATTATGTATTTGATGCAGAAGGAAAATTGCGCCACTTCCAAGCAGGCGGAGATGGCATGAAAATGCTAACGAAACGTGTAAATCGCGTACTCGGAAAATAAAACTCATTAAATGAGCGGTAAGGAGTGGCCATATGGCCGCTCCTTTTTAGTTTGGAGGACCATTTCGGTGGTCTTGGGGCGCAATCGGGGAACTTTTGAACTCGCTTAAAGACGAAAAAACGGAATCCTCACAAAGGATTCCGTCTCTTCACTACTATTTATTTTCTCCTGTTCCGTTCTATTAGTCGATAGAAAAAGGCTAGTACTTTATATAGTATTAAGCCTACTAGTCCTCCAAGTCCATTCAAGAATATATCATCAATATCAAAGATACGATTTGCATAATTGAATTGGACCAACTCGATCACCGCACTCATTCCAAATGAAATGAAAAACATTCTTCGAAATCGGGCTAATTTTCGAGAGATCAATGGTAATAGAAATCCTAATGGCATGAACAATAGAAAATTCCCAATGACATTCTTAAAAATCAGCCAATAGTTTCCGCTTCTCCACATCAACCTAATACTGTCGAACAGGACAAGATTAAATGACTTCCCATATATATAATAATTAAAAGTAAATAACGTTGAATAGATCAGCACAGCAAAATAAGCGATGAATAGGATTACGCCTATCCATTTCCACCTAGAACGTATTTGTCTGTGTTGTCCTGGTGCATTATTAATTTCCATGTCGCTGTGCTCCTTTTCCATGTGACGAGTGTCAAATACACCCTATAAATCCCAATTTTGCAGGCATTCACTTGAATACCCATTCAGTGTATCATAGGATTCTGCCTATCTGTACTAGTCTATGATTTCCAATTTCAACTTCATGACGATTATATGATTTGGTCGTTTATCCTATAAGATTCCTACAAAAGGAGGGCATCTCTATGAGATCCCCCCTGTTCCTTAATGTTTCGGACGCTTCGATTTATTGACGACCGTTGGCACGACAAGTCATTCCGATATTCGGAAGTTTTCTTTATAGTCAATTGGACAATCTACGAGGACTGGTTTTCCCATTTTCAATGCTTCTTCCATGATTGGTTTAAATTCTTCAGCACGAAGAACTTTAAGTCCTTCAACACCATATGCTTTCGCAAGCTGGATAAAATCAGGATTTTCGAAAGTAATATTCGAGCTACGCTCAAATTCATTCATTTGTTTCTTTTCGATTAATCCATATCGGTTGTCCGTCAAAACGACGACTACGATCGGCAAATTTAATCGTACCATGGTTTCTAACTCTTGTGCCGTCATGACAAAACCACCATCTCCAGCAACAGCAACTACGTTTTGATGTGGTTTTGCTAACTTTGCACCAATTGCTCCAGGTACCGCTACACCCATGGAGGCAAATCCATTTGAAATTAAACAAGTATCGGGGTTAATACAATGATAATGTCGAGCAATCCACATTTTATGTGAACCAACGTCAGAAATCAGAATGTCATCTTCACCCATTACTTCCCTTAAATCAGACACGATCTTTTGAGGTTTCATCGGGTAATCTAATTGTTCATTGTTTGCGTGTAATTCATTGATCAGCTCTTCCCGTAGTTCTTTGTAAAATTCATTCATCGATTCCCTTTGCTCTATTTTTTCGGTTAGCAAAAACAAGTTGGTCGAAATATCCCCAACTAGACTCTCTTTAACAGGATATGCGGCATCGATTTCTGCAGGTGCCGTATCAATATGAATAATCGGTTTCTTACCTTCAGGATTCCAAGCAGATGGCGGAAATTCTGTCATGTCAAATCCAACGGCGATGATTATGTCACATTCCTCTATCGCACGCACAACCGGGTCATTTTCTTGCAGACCGATCGTTTGAAGGTTTTGAGGATGCTCCCAAGTTATTGCACCCTTCCCCATAAACGTACTTGTAATAGGTGCTTTAAGCTTTTCTACAAACGCTAGTAACGCATCTGATGCATGTTGTCTCGTAACCCCATTTCCAGCTACAATAATAGGTTGCTTCGCTTGATTCAATAATTCAGAAACATGTTGAATACTTGGATTTGAAGCTCTGGACTGCGTTTGATTTTGAGGAGCTTGTATTGGCTTCCCTTCATCTAATTTCAACGCTGAAATATCTTCTGGTAGTTCAATGTGGACAGCCCCAGGTTTTTCGCTCGTTGCAGTTTGAAAAGCTTTCCGGACAACTTCTGGAACTATATTTTGATCTCTAATAGATGTGTTCCACTTTGTGACTGGTTTGAACATGGATACTAGGTCGTAATACTGATGGGATTGTTTATGCTGACGATTCATACCTGCTTGGCCTGTAATGGCGATTAACGGTGAGTGATCCATATTTGCACTTGCGACACCTGTTAACAAATTTGTAGCTCCTGGACCGAGAGTAGCAAGACAAACGCCAGGCTTCCCAGTTAACTTTCCATAATACCCAGCCATAAAGGCTGCCCCAGTTTCATGCCTGGTTGTTATGAATTCAATGTCTGATTCCTTAAGCGCATCGAGAAAATCGATATTCTCTTCACCCGGAACACCAAAGATATATTCTACACCTTCATTTTCTAAACATTTCACAAACAGTTCAGATACTCTCACATGCATCCCTCCGATTTTTATCAACGAACAATAAGTAGGTCTAATATAAGAATTCCTTTTCACCATGGGTATTCAAACGTGAATATGTAAAAAGAATGAGAAAAGGATCCCTCGCAGTACGAGGCACCCTCTTAAGTCTAATGAAATTGATTTTTCTTATTCGCTGAACTACTCGTCTTGTGTTTATTATCACTTGTCTGTTTCTTGTGATTTTTCACATTGTGGTTCTGCTTATTGTTACTCATCAATCATACCCCCATTACAGAAGAGTAGTTATAGTTTCTTCTGGTTTAGGGCGTACTATTCGACCTAAATTATGTCTGCGGGTTCTCTTCTAAGTGTTTGAAGGTTGCATTCACTTCCCCACCAATAATTAGCATTAACCCTGACACATAGAACCAAAGCATTAAGACAATAACACCACCAAGACTCCCATAAGTAGCACTATAGTTCGCGAAATTGTTTACATAGTAGGAAAATGCCAATGATACGAGCTGCCAACCAACAGTGGCAACCACTGCTCCGACCCATACATCTCGAATGGTTAGCTTTTTGTTCGGTGCTACAAAATAGATGATTGTGATGACCCCAGCAATAATTACTGTACTTAATACCCAGCGCAGTACGTTCCAAACTTCTTCATAATGAGGAATCCCTATGTAAAAGAACAGGTTTCCGATCATTTGTCCAAATACCGGTAACGCCATTGCTACAAAGATGATCAACAGCATTCCGATAGTTAATGAAATCGCAACTGCTCTAGCGACGATGAAATTCCTGCTTTCATCAACGTCATAAGCTTGATTTAACGCCCTTATGACAGCATTCATCCCATTTGATGCCGTCCAAAGTGTACCTATAATACCAATTGAAAGGATTGCACCACCTTGGCCACCTATCAGTTCAGAATTATCTTGAATGATATTCATCAATTCTGGCGGGCCATATTGATCAAGCATCGTATATAACTGGCTTTCATCGATGAGTGCGGTGACGACCGTAATTGCAACAATTAGAAAAGGAAAGAGTGACAACAGGAAATAATAAGCTAATTGTGCAGATAAGTCTGTCACTCCATCCTCCTTTATCCGTTGAATAAGGTCTTTCCAGAAGACTTTTTTGGAAGGTTGTCTAAATCTTCTCACTTGCACAATCACCCCTTTCCAAATACAGTTTACGACTTATCATTCTCCCCATATTCAATATCTGTGATCTCTTTTCCTGCTTCTTTCAATTTACTGGATACGTCTTTCAATTCCCCACCTACTTCACGAACACTTGAATAGGTCTCTAATGAATTTTGTCGGACTTCATCGATCTTCCCAACAACTTCTTTTACCTCTCTTGAAAGCTCGTTCAAAGCTTTAGAGGTTGTTTCCATTGTATGCTTAACAGAATTCATAATGACATTGGGTTCTTCTCGGACTGTTTTATATAGAGATGAGGTTTGATCCTTTAACTTTATAGAACGTTCTTGAACATTTTTACGTGTATTTTTATCAATTAATGCTGCAAGCCCACCAACGACCGCACCAATTACGATTCCTTTCAATAAGAAACTGCTTTCTTTTTCCTGTTGAGCATGTATTTGTGTAGGTTGCCTTTGTGCTTGTTGATTGGGTGTTTGAACGGATTGTGTCATGTAATATCGCTCCTTTTTTAATTTGTAATAATATTTAACTTCCCCTGTTCTTAAAAAACCAAAACATTTACTTGAAATTGTTTATGTATATTAAATGACGGGTATCACAAAAATAACTTTAATTGGCAATCAAAAAAAATCAGTGAAAATAAGGAGGAATAGAAATGGGCTTAATTTGGACATTAATTATTGGTGGAATTATCGGTTGGTTAGCAGGTCTGATCATAGGTAGAGATGTGCCAGGTGGAATCATAGGTAATATTATCGCAGGAATTGTTGGCGCATGGCTAGGTACAGCACTCCTAGGATCATGGGGTCCTTCTCTTGGAGGAATGGCAATCATCCCTGCATTAATTGGAGCCATATTAGTCATCTTGATCATCAGCTTCATCATGAAGAGTATGCGTAAAACACGCCATTAATAATTAGAAATCCATCCCGCTTCAGCAGGATGGATTTTTTTATGTTTGTCGGAATATGAAAAGGAGACCGTCTAGGGGCTCCCTCTTCGGTCTCCTTCTTCTTAAAATCATCCTTCAAGTACTTTTACATAATAGTTCCTTGTTCTCGGACCATCAAACTCACAGAAGTAGACCCCTTGCCAAGTGCCGAGAATCACGTCTCCGTTTTCAATGATCAAGACTTGGGAGCTTCCAACTGTACTTGCCTTCAAATGTGAGGCAGAATTTCCTTCGGCATGCTTATATTTCACATGATTCCAAGGATAGACTTCGTCAAGTTTCATCAACATGTCATGCTTTACATCAGGATCTGCATTTTCATTAATCGTAATGCCAGCTGTCGTATGTGCACAATATACATAAGCAACGCCATTTGGCACTCCACTCTTTCTTATTGACTCCTTCACATGCGAAGTGATGTCGAGCATTTCATCACGATGATTCGTTTGTATGGATTGTTTATAAAGCATACTTACCTCCTCATACTTTTTGAGATCGTCTTCCATTTCTTTTTCTCTTGTAATTGAGCTTTTTGATCATTTTTACGCTCCAGATAGGCAAGTTCCCTTTGAAGCTTCTTAAAAGATGTAAAACGGTCGGTAGTCAGGTCGCCAGTTTGAATTGCTCCTTGGACAGCACATCCTGGCTCGTCCTCATGCTGACAATCACGGAATTTACATGCTTCAGCAAGGGATTCAATATCTTGGAAGCTTTCAGAAAGGCCATCCTCTGTATTCCACAATTGGAGCTCCCTCATTCCTGGTGTGTCAATCAAGGATCCTCCTGAAGGGAGTAAGAATAATTCACGATGGGTTGTCGTATGGACGCCTTTGTCGTCGCCTTCTCGAATTTCCTTCACTTTTTGAACTTCCTCACCATAGAGACAATTGACAAGAGTAGATTTCCCCGCTCCTGAGGATCCGAGTAATGCAACCGTTTTTCCATCTTCCAAATAAGGGTTTAACTCAACCAATCCTTCCCCCGTCTGTGCGCTGATCACAATGATCGGTACACCTAAGGCAACGGTTTCTACTTCATTTACCCGCTCAGCGACATTTTCACACAAGTCTGATTTACTTAAAACAATGACAGGATTTGCGCCACTCTCCCATGCCATTAACAAATAACGTTCAATTCTGCGTAAATTTAAATCCTTATTCATGGCGTTCACAAGGAAAACAGTGTCGATGTTCGTAGCGATAATCTGTTCTTCAGTTGTAGTCCCAGCAATTTTTCTCGAGAACTTACTCGTCCTCGGTAGAACACCATGAATGGTTGCAGTGCCTTCCGATGCACGCACCTGACACATGACCCAATCGCCAACTGCTGGATAGTCTTCACGACTCATTGCTTCGAAATTCATCTTTCCAGATATAGTCCCGCGAATTTCTCCATATGCCGATAACAACGTATACATCCCTTTATGTTCTTGTGCAATACGTGCAGGCTCATAATCTTTTTCATTCCATGCTTTTGTTTGTTCGATTCTTTCTTCTGTAAAACCTAATTGTTTCAAATTCAAATTCAATTCCTCCATTTTTGTGTAAAGAAAAGCGAAATCACACCGGGAGCTTCGATGGGCACTGGAAGTCCACTGAGGAGGCTGTGGCCGCCGGAAGGGGACTGAAGTGATCCAAGAAGCTGTGTGATGCAGCTAGACATCTCGAAAAGCGAATTCGCAGTTCTTCTAAAGTAATAAGAAAAGACCACCGGTAAATAAACCGATGGTCGCTGTAATAAATAATAATAAAAAACCATAGGCGATGTTGCACAGCCCATGGTTTAGTCGATCACTCAAATATCAGAAATGAAATGAATTAACGTCCGCTCACCATAGAGGGCTGTGCTTTATATACAATTAATGACTGGGAATATCGGTTAACGTTATACATAAAACATGACCTCCTTTAAAGTGCAGTAATTTGTTACCATTATATGCTACCGCTTACATGATTGTAAACCTTATTTGTTAAAACTTTCTATGAACTGGATAATTGCTGGCCCGAGTAAGACGATAAATAGACTTGGAAAAATGAAGAGAACGAGTGGGAATAACATTTTCACAGGTGCTTTCATCGCTTCTTGTTCAGCCCGTTGCTTCCGCTGGTCCCGGACTTCTTCAGACTGTACTCTGAGGACATTCACAAGACCCATTCCTAATTTCTCAGCTTGCAAAATGCTACTGATTAGAATATTCAGTTCATCAACGACTAACCTTTCCCTTACACCTCGAAGTGAATCACGTCGAGTTTTACCTAAACGTATTTCCTCAAGGCAACGATGAAATTCAGTTGATAATACGCCTTCTTTTTTCAAAACTACTTTACTTAGCGCTCCATCAAACCCTAATCCCGCTTCAAGGCTAACAGTCAGCAAGTCTAATACATCTGGGAGTTCTTTCAACGCGGATTTCGATCGTGCATGTATTTTACTTTTTATATAATAAGGTGGGAGTACAATCGAAATAATGAGCGCTAATATACCCGAGAATAGAATGCCTCCGAATGAGAATCCCATCAAAAACCCCCATCCACCTGCTATAACAGGAAGGACAAGAACGAGCAATAGTTGGATTAACCTATATTCAAATAGAGTCATGCCGAATGGATTCCCAGCTTGCAGCAGCTTCACTCCAAGTTTGGCCTGTTTATCTCCATCCATTTTTTTATTGAATCCTTTACGGAATTCCCTCCATAAAGGATATAAAATACGCTTCACTAAAGGTGTTGCCATCGATTCTTGGGAAGGATAAGAATCGGAGCTTTTATTGCCGACAAACGAGGATAACCTTCTCTTCAGCAATTGCTTCCGTTCGCTCCGAAATACATAGAATGAATATAGAAATAACGTAACTGAAGCAAAAAAGCTCACATAAATCATCTGTTACACCTCGATTGTGGTTACTTTTCGAATCAATATGAATCCAATTACACCTGAAACTAAACCAGCTCCAAGCATGGCCATACCAATTACATTTGTAAATAAGGTTCCAATATAATCTGGCTCGATCAAATAGAGCAATACGGCTAAAATAATCGGTAAAAGACCAATTACGATTCCAGATAATTTTCCTTGCGCAGTGAGTGTTACAATTTGTCGCTGAATTTTGGTACGATCACGGATGGTTTGTACGATTTTATCTAAGACAGTCGCTAAATTACCACCGACCTGCCTCTGGATTAAGATCGCTTGGATCATGAGCTCTAAATCTTCACTCGGCATCCTTTCGTGAAGCTCATTCAGTGCATCCTCAAGCGAACTTCCATACTGCATTTCCTTTAACACATATCCGATTTCTGTGCTAATCGGATCATCAGATTCTTCTACTACAGTCTTTAATGCTTGCGGAAAACTAAATCCTGCACGTAGTGAGCCTACGACAGTCGAAATCATATCGGCTAAACCATCATTAAACTTTTGTATCCTTTTCTTCTCTTTTTTCTTAATCCACATATATGGATAGAAGTAACCGAAAGCAGCTCCGATGAACAACATCAATATTTTACCGAAAAGCAAGTACAGAAAGGAAGCTGCGAGTAAGGTTGAGATCCAACGAAATAAAATGAACTCCTCCGTCTTTAAAGGGACGCCTGCTCTTCTTAACATGTGCCCGAGTTTTCGGTTCTTCTTTTTCGAAACCTTTGAACGCACCCTTTGTTTATATAGCTGCATTTGTAGCAAAAGGTTGAATTTCCGTTTGTCTAATTTAGAGTGGTCACCCGTTGACAAATAGTAGTTCATTCGTTTATTCAATCGTTTATTTGATAACAACGTTACTTGTAAAATTGCATAAAAGAATAAGAAAGAGCTAATGGAAACCATCAGGACTAAATACGTATGCATCATCCCCATTCCTCCTCAGCTATGAATACACTCGGAGGAATGTCTAACCCAGATCTTTCAAGTAAATCATAGAACTTCGGTCTAACACCTGTAGGGACAAGCCGTCCAATGATTTTCCCGTCTGCATCAATGCCATCTTGCTGGAATTCAAAAATATCCTGAAGAATGATGACGTCACCTTCAAGTCCCTGGACTTCTGTAATTTTAGTAATCTTTCTCGTACCATCTTTTAGCCTTGATTGCTGTATGATCACATCAATGGCACCAGATATTTGTTCTCGGATCGCTTTTACAGGTAGCTCTACGCCTGCTAATAAGACCATTGTCTCAAGTCTTGAAATCATATCTCTCGGACTGTTCGAGTGCCCAGTCGCTAGTGATCCATCATGTCCGGTGTTCATCGCTTGTAGCATATCAAGTGCCTCTGCACCACGTACTTCTCCAATCACGATTCTGTCTGGTCTCATCCGTAAGGAGTTCCGAACGAGATCACGGATTGTAATCGAACCTTTCCCTTCAATATTTGGAGGTCTTGATTCAAGAGAAATAACATGAGGCTGCCCTAGTTGAAGTTCGGCTGCATCTTCAATGGTTACAATCCGTTCATCTTCAAAAATAAACGAAGACAGGACATTTAAGGTTGTCGTTTTTCCTGAACCTGTTCCTCCTGATACAAATATGTTCAATCTTGCTTTGACACACGCCTCAATGAAGGTAGCCATTTCTTTTGTCATCGTTCCGAAGCTGATCAAGTTATCAATTGTGAAAGGGTCTTTAGAAAATTTACGAATCGTAATCGTAGGTCCTATTAGAGATAGCGGAGGTATGATAGCATTTACACGCGATCCGTCAGGTAGTCTTGCATCAACCATTGGAGAGCTTTCATCAATTCTTCTTCCAATAGGCGCAACGATTTTTTCGATTACATTCATTACGTGGTCATCATCTCTAAACCTGACACCCGATAACAGCAGTTTTCCATTTTTCTCGATATAGACCATGTCAGGTCCATTCACCATGACCTCTGTCACATCTGGATCTATTAAAAGTGGATTGATCGGACCGAACCCTGTCAAATCATGGATGAGTTCCTGAACAACTTTTTTGCGGTCGATTGCGCCACGGAACAATTCATCATCTTTTATGATTTCGATTGCCATCCCATCCAATTTAGGAATGAGCTCATCGATGTCCTCATTATCATTCATTTCTTCAAGGATTTTCTTATGTAATCTATTTTTTAGTTCTAAATGCTTGTTCATCTTTTCTTGTTTCTTATCAGACTCTTCTTTTTGCCCTGCATTGGCATTCTTTTGAGGGCGGAAGCTAGTCATGATATCTGCTTTCTGAACAGGTTGCTCATGCGTGCTTGGCGCATCCTTTTCAACATGTTGAACCTTCTCTTGATTCTTTGCTTGTACCTTTTCTAATAGACTCATTTCATTCCCACCTAACTCCGTTTAGACCTTTGAAAAATTTTCGAAAGAAAGGATGGCTGTTCTGTGCCGTACACTTTGATTTCACGTCTCGATGTAAGCTGTTCGGCCATCTTAAAAATGGATTTCGCAAGCTCTGTCTTTCCTTGATTGACGACGAAAGGAATTCCGATGTTCAATGATTGGGATGCAACCTGAAAATCGTTGGGTATGTAGTGGGGTTCGTAATCTCCTAAAATATCAGGTACATCTGATGCAGAAATCACACTCTCCATAGTCGATCGATTGATGATAGTATTCACTTTTTCTCTCAAATCCAATGTTTCCAACGTTTCTAACATTAACTTTGTATTTTTCAATGTTGCCATTTCTAAATTCGTTAGCATAAGAATTTGATCCGCTTTTTCAACTAAAGGAAGGGTCTGATCATGAAGGCCGACATTCGTATCCACGATCACGTAGTCAAACGCCTCGAGCATCAAGTCTAGTATTTGTTGAATATTGTCTTTCGTTACTAGCTCAGAATATTCCGGTCGGTCAGGAGCGGCTAGGACACGCACACCACTTTCATGCTTACTGAAATAACTTGCTAGTGTCACTTCATCCAAATCATCTATATCTTCAATTACATTTTTAATTGTAAAAGCAGATTGGAGGTCCATAGCGAGCCCGACATCTCCGAACATGTAATCACCGTCGAGAATCGCGATTTTCATATTCTTTTTGCATAAAGCAACGGCTAAGTTGACCGTCATCACTGTACGGCCAACTCCACCTTTCGCACTGCAAATCGTGATCATTTCGCCACGACGCTTCGGCTTCTTTATTTCATTTTGCTCTTCAACTTTACTTGTCATCCTTAACAGCCTCCTTATCAGGCTTAACACGGGTCCTTAATACAATATGAACCGTACCTGATTCTGAAGCATTCACGAGCCGCACAGACTCATTCGGCATGACTTCTAGCGTTGCAGATGTGAATTCAACATAAGGTTCTCCTTCTGTCGTCTCGACTAGACGTCTACCAACAGCTAGTACCGTGACATTTTGGACAACAAATTCTGATACTTGTTCATCTCCAATTTTCTTAGTTCCGATTACATCTACTTGATCTCCTGGTTCTATTAAATTAGTGACTGATTGAGGGAGGTTCAATCCTACTGAAACAGCCCTAAAACCCTCTCGAACTTTTCTAGAAACGAATAACGTCTCTTCTTTCACATTTTGTAAATGATTAGTAAGTAAAGACTCTCCAAGTGCGATATCTGCTGTGGAATATTGGCCGATCGCCTCATCCATTTTTAGAACAGCATTTGTATGAACTCCTTCTTCAGGAAGTAACTTCGTTTCCAACATCTCTTTCGTGATCGGAACGTTCCGTTTGATTTCCGTAGAGGCTATTACAACCTCTTTCTTCGTTTGACTAGCGACCGTTTCAGAATCAAATTGCTTCATGTAATTAAAGAATAATACCGTTGTAATCAGCCCCATGACGATCGCCAATACCAATACGAGTTTTGATCTCAACATGTTCACCTACTCTGTTAGTCTAATCCCATATGCCCCGTTATCTTCCATCGTTTCATCCACGAAACCTGTACCAGCTCTCTTAATGAACATTCCAAATATTTCAGTGCTTTTCTGATCCATTGGCTCCATTATGTAGAAATAAGCAAAACCTGTTACTTTGATTGATTTCATTTGATTTTGATCCGCATCATAAGGTTCATATACGGGTACGAGAAGGATTCTTTCACAATCGCGTGGGTTAGCTCCTGCTTTCATTTCCTCCTCTGTTACTGTACAAGCGTTTACGAGTTCATTAATGACGGAACGTGTTTTCCCTGCGATATTACCGGTTTGTGTATCGATGATATCTCCGATTTTAATCGGACTTTGATATCCATTTCTCAGATTCTCTTCATACGTTTTAGCACCCGTACCGCCTAAAGCGAGTATTCCAAACACACCAGATTCATTATCATGGGGACCAACCTTTAATTGATAGGGTCTATAAAACTCCAGTGGTATAGAATCATCTATTCCAAGCGGTGCGGCACCAACGGCCTCAGACATGGACATAATGGATGCAGCAGCTTTTACTTTAACCGGTGTTGATTCCAATCCGAATAAGTTTGAAAAATGGAGAGGTACGTCCTTAGATAATTGGACACGAACCTCATCGTTCAACTTAATATTCATTGTCTCTAAACTTTCAATCTCAGCATGATCTTTAAGAATGTCCTCTACAATCTGACGTACTTCACTTTCGCTTACGGTTAGTTCTTGTGCGCCAGATAAAACAGAAGCATTCGCAACCTTTTGCAAGTGACTCTTTGTCATATATAACGACCCACCATCAATCACAAGTCCCATGATTGCAAGTAAGGCGACCATAGCTAAACCTACCAAAACGATCGTACTACCTGACTCCTCATTCATCGGATTTCTACGTTTTAGCATTGAAATGGCCCTCCTCACTCCACGCGTATAGTGGAATCGGTTTTTAACAAGACAGGTGACGGCAATATATTTGATATGAAAGGCGTGACGTATTCTACTGGATATTGAAGCGAGACACGAATATAGTCACCAGATTTTCTTGTTGTGTCACCGGGTGTTATCGATACCTCTAAAAGATCAGGGTCTCCAATATGTACATAATCCCTTGCAAATTCAGTGATGGCCGCATCATCTCTTCCTAAACCACCTAGCCGAACTGTTTCTTGTGTCGCTAGCTCTAAGTGCATATATGTATACATGATTCTTCCGACATCAAAGATCCCCATCAAAATGATCAATAATACCGGTAGAGCCAGTGCCATTTCTACGAGAGACTGCCCTCTCTCACTCTTGATCATAAAATCCACGCCTTCCCAATGAAGCTAAGGATGGCACCGCCTGCAATTGCAACCCCATAGGGATAAGTAGCTTTCATTGAATCCTTCGTAAGTGCTAACGGAATCTGCAAACCACTTTTCTTTGCATACAGCCAATTGACGTAGTACTTGAAACGCTTGATCGCTCCTCCACTAAAAAGAAGGATACCGATTGCAATCAATCCACCTACTAGCGCCATATAAATGGATGTGTTTAATACGAATATTGGGCCTTTGATCGCTCCAACCAACGCTAGAAGCTTCACGTCTCCTGCTCCCATTCCACCCAAGAAATACGGTATCAACAAGATTACAAATCCGATTAAGAAACCAAGTGCAGATGTACCTAAGCCAGACCAACCGTTCATAATAAAGTGCAATAGGAATGAAAGAATAAGTGCAGGAAAAATCACCTTATTATAAATCAGCCGCTTTCTAACATCTGTAATGACGCAAATAAGCAAGACGATGAGTAAGATTGTATTAAATAACATGATCCAAACCCCTCAACTTTTGTTGAAAAAATGGCCCTACGCTTCTAACGTAAGGCCTACTGCTCAAATATTAACCAGTTGTCGTATCCTCTCTACCTTTTACTAAAGAAACAACATCCTTGAACATTGTCACGATCTCTTCTCTTAATAATGCCAATGATCCAACTGCAGCTACTGCAATCAAACCTAGTACTAGTCCGTATTCAGTCATCCCTTGTCCTTGCTCTTCTACGATCAAACCTTTTAATTTGTTCATCATGATACTCGCTCCTTTAAATTTTGGATTTGGACGAAGTGTCCTTTTTTCAGCTTTGTCTTATGAATCGTACCTGCAGGTAACTCAATGACAGATGCAGTTCCTTCATGATGTTTACCGATTTGTCCTGGATGAATGTACCGATCTAATGCAATGACTTCATTCGATTCACTCAAATACAGAACGTCAATCTCGAAATTCATGAAATACGTATGGATCGACCGACAGGGTTTTATATGAACTGCACAACCTTCCGGAAATGATGAAGTAAACATAAGTCCTTTTAATCGCTTAAAGAATGAATAGGCCGGAATGACTTGATCCGAAATGATAGCTCCGGTTGTCAGGTTAATGAGCTCCAATAGAACACCTCCTTCTTTCCAACAGAAAATACCCTGCCTTTACCGAAAGGAGGGTACCAAAAATAAACGGCAAAACACCCTGTAATTCTTTCGGTAACTGGCTAGCTTAGTGCAATGATGCACCTTAGCCCCTTTAGTTTTGCGCCGCTGGCTTTCACCAGTTTTGCCTTTATCGAGATTCAGTATGGTTTGTCGTTGAATCCGATATATTGTAACTTCATCATACGAAAAGTCGAACTTTGAAACATCCTGCAAAATACGTGTATTTGTCAGAATATTTAGTGAATATATAGAACTATGTGTAAAATTTTTACACGACTATAGTCTGTGTAAATTAAAACTTTTATGTTGATAATAATAGATTTAACGGGACTTTGCACCTGTTTCGTTACCTTCTAGTTAAAAGTTTTTAGTTTGCAACCGATATTATTTCTTATAAAGGGTAAATGGTCACCCCCACATACTATATACCTACACACAAAAGAACGTCCTCTTGTATTAAGAGGACGTTTCGTCTTTTTTGCTTAAATTTAATTTCATTAAAATCTCATCATAATAATATCCTTCAATCTTCAAGGAGTGCTCTTCAACTCCGTATGATTGAAATCCGAGCTTTTCATAAGACCTGATTGCCGATCGATTTTCACTCATGACCGTCAAAAGGATTTGTTCGATGCCTTCGATACTACTTGCTTCATCAACTAAATATTGTAAAAGCTTAAATCCAATACCATTTCTCTGCACATGTTGACTCACATAAACGCCTACAATTTCACCTTTATGTTTCAATTTCTTCTTCGTATGTTGAAAGAATGTCCCAATTCCGACGAGCTCATTCCCATAATAAGCGCCAGCAGTGAACCGATCTTCTTTCTCCATATTATGTTTCACATCATTTATGGTACGGGTAACCTCTTCTTCATAAGAAGAAGCAAACGCTTCTGGAAACTTCTCTAAACCTTCTAATCGTAATTTGTAATAAGCCTCTGCTTCATCAGGTCCGAGCTTGCGAATTTCAATCATGTACGTTCCCCTCTCTACTCGTTAATGTACAAGCTACAATTGAGTTTCCAATCCTGTTTCTTCAATTCGGTAAACGCCATGCATTATCCTCCACTAGAGGTACTATCTTTATCAGAATGCGGAGATTCCTTTTGTCTAATCAATGTTTTTAAATTTATTTTGTCATTAAAAATTTACGCTACTTTAACAGTGGTTTGTTAAGATCGTTTGTGAAATTACTTAAAGGAGGAAACTTAAGTGAATCACCTTTTTAAAATCATTGCTGTCATTCTTACAACATTTATGGTCGTGCCTCTGTCAGCAGGAGCTTCAGAAGGACCGATAAGTATAATTGGAAAACAAGATGGCGGTATCGGTAATACAACCAATTATTTAGATGAAGTTCCTAACATTTCTGTAGATCCGAAAGTCAACGATATCATTTATCCACTCTTTTCTACTCCAGCTATAAAGGAGAAAAATCAATCACTTACCATAAAAATTGATAGCCAAGGAAAAGAAGCAGCTGGTTGGGCTGTAAAACTCAAGCCGACTAATCATTCTGCGCTTACAGAAACATACGAATTACCAGTGCAAAAGGTTACAGAAGGAAGTTCACATTGGAAAAACAGTTCTAAGATTTATGATGTAACCGTTCAAATCCCTAAAAATGTACCTGAAGAGTTATACGACCTTGAAGTAACTTATACAGCAAACGGTCAACGGAAAACAGATCAACAGCCTCACTCCGTCAAAGTACTAGACAAGTTCAATAAGGATTTCACGTTTTTACATCTAACGGATACACACATTGGTTCTCCGCGAAACCTTGGAAATCAAGACGATCCTTCCACTGTCAGCCCTGGACGTCTTAAAGAAGCAGGAATGTGGGATCCCGATCCAAAGAAGCGTTGGTTATATCTTCAAAAAGCCATTAAAGAAGTAAACTTGAAGAACCCTGATTTCGTCGTTGTAACAGGAGACCTTATGTACGGGCAAATGAATCCACAAGAATACATTTATGAATATGATGAAACCTATGAGATGCTTCAAAAGCTAGATGTTCCCGTTTATCTAGTACCTGGTAACCACGACTACTATGCACAAGACGCGACATTAGCTGATGGAGCAAAGTATTGGGAGCAATATTTTGGACCTCAATATTTTTCTTTTGATTACGGTCCTTACGCTCACTTTATCGGATATAACTCATTTGATTGGCATAAATTTGACCGTAGCGGTCACGGGACGGTATCTGTGCCGACATGGGGTGGACAAATTCGCCAAGAACAGCTTGAGTGGGTGAAAAAAGATCTTGAAGAAAACGAGAAAACAGCTCAACCAGATCAAATCAAAGGACTGTTTTCACACCACAACCCACTTTGGCGAGACCGTGATATTTGGCCACAGGATGATCCAGATGTACAGAAATATTGGAAGCAATATGATGAACAACACAATCCACAAAGCATTGAAACATTGACACTCGGGGAGAAGTTAGGCATCCAGTATGACCAACAATGGCATGGTGAAAATGCACATGAATTGATTGATGTCATGAAACAAAATAACGTCAATCTCAGTTTGCATGGACATACTCACATTGACGATGTCACTGAGAAAGATGGAATCCTATATACGACGACAACCGCCATCGAACTAAGCGGGAAACCATGGGTAGGATTCAGACCCTTTCAAGTTAAAAATGGTAATGTAACATCATATAACTATGAAGAACCTGGGCGATCTGTACCCGTTTATGAGAACGGAGATACTGAAAGTGGTGTAATGTCGCTAGAGTCTGAATATAAGAATCCAAATGACGGTCATTCAACTCAACAAACCGTAACCATTCATAACCGATTGAATAAAGCAATGACAGTGACAATCCCCATCTACCTTGTAAAAGGTGATTATGATGTGTCAGAAGGTACTGTGAAGCAAAATGTGAGATCTGGTGATCGGCAATATGTGGAAGTGGTAATCACTGTACCTGCAAACAGCACGAAAGAAATAGAAATTAAATAAGAGACGTAACTGATTCAATCGTGCATAAATCAAATTTATCGTGCAAATAATTCGATTATCGTGCATATATCAAATTTATCGTGCAAATAATTCAATTATCGTGCATATATCAACTTTATTGTGCAAATATCACTATTCAAACGGAACACATTTATATAGTTAAAACTCCTGCACACCTGTTGCAGGAGTTATTTATTTTATTCCCTCAATGCATATCCCTTCTTCTAATCGGGTAAACCAAAAATGATAATTCCATATTCTTTTTTATAAAGGGACAGTCTATTTCTTATTGACAAAACCATAAGAATGATTTAAGTTTTGTCTATAGGAAACATTTTTATAACTGGGCATATATTATGACTGTTACTAATATGGTCATTTATTTTTTAAATAAATGTTGCGCATGTACAACTTTTGTTTATAAGGTGAATCTTGTTAGTTATACGCACGTGAGAGGAGTGAATAAGAGTGCCAAATGTACTTAATGTAAATAATTTAAACGTATCCTATCTTGGTAACGTTGCATTAACCAATATATCGTTCCAAGTGGAACAAGGAAGCTTAGTTGGCATTATCGGTCCGAACGGCGCAGGAAAATCAACACTTATAAAAGCATTGATGGACCTTATACCGTCTGAGACAGGTAAGGTTGAAATTCTAGAAAAACCAGTCAAAAAAGTACGGAAGAAAATCGCATACGTTCCACAACGGAATGATATTGACTGGGACTTTCCAATACTCGTTCTTGATGCTGTATTAATCGGGACTTATCCACATCTTGGTGTTTTCAAAAGACCGAAGAAGGAACAACGGGAATGGGCATACGAGTGCTTGAAGCGCGTAGGTATGGAGGAATTCAGCAAACGACAAATCGGAGAGCTTTCTGGCGGACAGCAGCAAAGAGTTTTCTTAGCTCGCGCACTTGCACAAAAAGCTGATGTGTTCTTTTTGGATGAACCGTTTGTTGGCGTTGATCTTTCCAGTGAAAATACAATCATCCACATTCTGAAGGAAATGCAGAAAGAGGGCAAAACAATTCTCGTTGTACACCATGACTTGAGTAAAGCCAACGAGTACTTCGACGAATTGATCTTATTAAACAAAGAGTTAATTGCAAAAGGTGAAGTTCATCAAGTCTTAGAAGCGCAAACCATACAGAGAGCTTACGGTAATCCTCTTGCATTTATGAGTGACAATATGGGAGTGAACCAAGCATGAACTTTATAGAAGCGATCATACAGTACGAATTTCTTCAAAAAGCATTAATTACATCCGTGATGGTCGGCATCATTTGTGGCGTAATTGGATGCTTCATCATCCTGAGAGGTATGGCTCTTATGGGTGATGCGATTTCACACGCTGTATTGCCAGGTGTTGCAATATCCTACATGCTAGGGATCAACTTCTTCTTCGGAGCCGTATTTACAGGTGTTTTAACTGCGATCGGAATTGGTTTTGTCAGTCAAAACAGTCGATTGAAAAACGATACCGCAATCGGGATTTTATTTACATCCGCCTTCGCGGCAGGGATTATTTTAATCACCTTTATGAAGAGTAGTACTGACTTGTATCATATCTTGTTTGGTAATGTGCTTGCCGTTCGCCCATCTGACATGTGGGTTACGCTCGCAATCGGGATTCTTGTTATTGCAGGTGTCTACTTCTTTTATAAAGAATTACTCGTCACTTCATTCGACGCAACAATGGCTCAAGCATACGGGTTATCGACTAGAGTCATCCATTACTTATTAATGACCTTGCTGACAATGGTTACAGTCGCTTCACTTCAAACAGTAGGAATTGTCCTTGTTGTTGCGATGTTGATTACACCTGCAGCAACAGCCTATCTTTTGACAGATCGATTATGGGTCATGATTTAT
Source organism: Pseudalkalibacillus berkeleyi (assembly GCF_021608225.1). Lineage (NCBI taxonomy): Bacteria > Bacillati > Bacillota > Bacilli > Caryophanales > Fictibacillaceae > Pseudalkalibacillus > Pseudalkalibacillus berkeleyi. The sequence continues at coordinate 138,723 of NZ_JAKIJS010000002.1, read as the reverse complement.
CTAGCAGCAGGATTTGGAACGATTGCTTCAGTCGTCGGTTTGTATTACAGCTTTATGTATAACCTTCCATCCGGAGCTACAATCGTACTCACATCTACAATCTTATTTGTCGCAGTATTCTTATTCTCACCGAAACATGGTTTTGTGAGAAAACTAATTAAATCTAGAAAAAGAGCTTCAATAGCAAGCTAGGGAGAGGGGAACAACAAAATGTTGAAAAAAGCATATTTATTATTTGTAGGGGTTTTAATGGCATTGCTGTTAGCTGCTTGTAGTGGCGATAGCGAAGCAGAAGGTGGAAAGAAAGATGGAGAAAAGCTTAAGGTCGTTACGACTTATTCCATTTTATACGATATGGTCAAAAATGTAGGTGGAGACAAAGTTGAGGTTCACAGTATGGTTAAAATCGGAGCGAACCCACATGAATATGATCCACTTCCAGAAGACGTTAAGAAGACAGCTGACGCTGACGCAGTATTTTATAACGGATTGAACCTTGAAGCAGGTAACTCATGGTTTGAAAAGCTTCTCGGTACGACTGGAAAAGATGGAGAAGATGCTCCTGTCTTTCGTCTAAGTGAAGGCGTAGATCCAAAATACTTAACAACAAAAGGTAAAGAAGGTGAAGAGGATCCTCACGCATGGTTGGACATCGCAAACGGCATTAAGTATGTAGAAAACATCCGTGATGGTCTGATTGAAGCTGACCCTGATAACAAAGAAACGTATGAGAAAAACGCTGAAGAATATATTTCAAAGCTAGAAAAGTTACATGAAGAAGCAAAAACGAGCTTTAGCAAAATTCCGAAAGAAGACCGCTTCCTCATTACGAGTGAAGGTGCTTTCAAATACTTCAGTGCAGCTTATGACATCCAATCAGGATACATCTGGGAAATTAACGCTGAAAACCAAGGTACACCTGACCAAGTCCGCCAAGTTGTAGACTTAATTCGTGAAAAAGACGTCAAAGTTCTATTCCTAGAAACGAGTATTGATGCACGTAGTATGGAAACCGTATCACGTGAAACAGGTATCCCAATCGGTGGTAAAGTCTTTACAGACTCTATCGGGGCTCCAGGTGAAGACGGAGACTCTTACATCAAAATGATGGAGTGGAACATCAATACGATTAGAGAACAGCTAGAAAAGCATTCTAAGTAAGTTTGAAAAGCGCAAGCGCCCTGTATAGTCAAGAAGGTCACTGGAAGTCCGATGAGGAGGCTGTTGCCGCCGCTGGAGGACTGAAGTGATCCAAGTGACTGGGTGCTGTAGCTAGACATTACATCTATGTGACCTGACATTAAGTGATGATCTCAGAACCTGGGATCATCACTTTTTTTGTTTGCTATGCATAACACCGGTAAAGCCCCTCTTTCTATCCGCCATTTCTTATTTCTCTCCCTACCGCGGACAGTAAACACCCCTTTCTATCCGCCATTTCTCATTTCTCACTCTACCGCGGACAGTAAACACCCCTTTCTATCCGCCGTATTGTCTTTCTCACTCTACCGCGGACAGTAAGCACCCCTTTCTATCCGCCATTTCTCATTTCTCACTCTACCGTGGACAGTAAGCACCTCTTTCTATCCGCCATTTCTCATTTCTCACTCTACCGCGGACAGTAAGCACCTCTTTCTATCCGCCATTTTGGCTTTCTCCCTCCACCGCGGACAGTAAACCCCTCTTTCTATCCGCCATTTCTCATTTCTCACTCTACCGCGGACAGTAAGCACCTCTTTCTATCCGCCATTTCTCATTTCTCACTCTACCGCGGACAGTAAGCATCTCAATGTGACCTTCCATACAATAATACCTTACTAATCTCCAAGTTCATTCAACAAAAAGAAGAGGTGGACTCGATTATCAGCCCATCTCTATACCTCAAATACATTATGCTTTTAAATAACCGTTTTCAACGGCATCTTCTATTACTGCTTGGGCATATTCCCACAGATCCTCTGATCCTTCAGCAATTGTCTTGTTACGGCTCAGCACTTGCTCTTTACGAATATCGTGCTTTTGCCATGTGATCCCTTTCGTCTGATGATTCAAGAGCATTGGATGAAGGCGATCAAGTGCAGCAGCAAATCTTGCTTCAGCCGTCTCCCTATCTTCAAACTCTCTCCATAAAGCATAAATCATATCAGCTTGATCTTCAGGTAAGATAGAGAAAATTCGTTCTGCAGCCTCTTCTTCTCTTTCCTCTTTATCTTCATATCCTTTTTCATCATATGCAAATGTATCTCCAGCATCGATCTCAACTAAGTCATGAATCAGGAGCATTTTAACGACATGCAAAATATTGATATTCTTTTCATTCGCATACTCCTCAAGAACAATCGCCATGACAGCTAAATGCCAAGAGTGTTCTGCATCATTTTCTCTTCTAGAGCTATCAGTTACATGCGTCTGTCTCAATATATTTTTCAACTGATCAATTTCTAACAAGAACCCCATTTGTTGTTGCAATCGTTGGATCTCCAAGAGTAAGTCCCCCTCTAATTATATCTCACTCTATTATACACAAAGTCCTTCACAACGCTTGAATACTTCAAGGTACTGTTCACGGTCATTCGCATCAAACTCAGTATTTATATACTGGATGATGCCTTCCTTATCAATGATAAATACTGACCGTTTTGCGGTTAAATTTTCTTCATTTAATACACCATAATCCTTCGCTGTTGTCTTGTACCAATCGGATAAAAGCGGATAAGGTAATGTACCTAAGCTTGCTGCGAAAACGTTATGTGCATAAATATGGTCAACACTGATCGCCAAGACCTCAGTGTCATTTTCATAAAATCTGTTGAAATCCTCTTTCCAAGAGGTGATTTCTTTAATTCATCCAGGTGTGAAATCTAGCGGGTAAAATGCAACCATGACATGCTTCTCACCTTTAAAATCTGATAAACGAATCTTTTCACCTTTCGTTGAGGACAGATTGAAATCTGGTGCAACTTGTCCAATCTCTAGTTGTTGTGCCACTACGGGATACCTCCTTATTAATTAGAATCATGTCTAAAGTATCTCTTAAAACCTTGTCCACTAATCATAAGATATGCAAGCTAGTCACCAATTGTATAAGACAAGTGTGCTAAAAATTTTCATCACATCGTATATATGAATGAACGCATATTGATTAAACTTAAGGAGATGAAACACTATGAGTATTAAGTTAATCAAAATTTCAGCAGTATATTTTGCAATCGGAGTCATAATGGGAATGTACATGTCAATGGAACATGCCTTTGAACTCATGCCAGTTCATGCCCATTTGAACCTATTAGGCTGGACATCGCTCACTTTGGCTGGAATCATTTATCATTTATTTCCGAAAGCCGCAGAAACTACATTAGCAAAAATTCATTTCTGGGGACACAACATCGGACTCCCAATCATGATGCTAGGGCTAGCGCTTTTCGTTTATGGACATGATCAATACGAACCCGCAATTGCGGTAGGCGCGACGATCACAGTTGTTAGCGTATTACTATTCGTCATCAATGTTTTGAAAAATGTCAAAGCAGAAGGATAATAGTTACAGTACAAAAGGTTGACTGCTATAGGTCAGCCTTTTCATTTTCCTCAAACTGCTGGAACACCGTCTCTTGCGTAATTGGATAAACCTCTTCACCACAAATTGTATTAATGATTTGTTGGTTGCGATAAACAGAAAGTCCAAGATTCGTCGCTCCAGCCCCATGGGAATGCTCTAAATTCGTTAGTGTAAAAATATGATTGTTACGTTGGTTTTTAAATTGCAAACGATAATCTATTGAAACTTTGTAGCGCTTCTCATCCTCCCACTCTATCTGGTCGTTGAACTTCTCGAACCACTTAGGAATATGCGGCTTATAACCCGTAGCGAGCACGACTTTTTCAGAATGATGGCGAAATGATTCTCCTTTTTGCCATTGATGGCAAGAAAGCTGATATCCTGACTCATTTTCAGCATTTTGTATTTTCTGCACTTCTGTTAATGGTTGAATCGTTACATTTCTCGTTTGTTGATCGACAGAGCGGTGATATAGCAGATCATAAATTTTCTTCAGCGTCTCAGGATCGATCCCTTTCCGAAGTTGCCCTAGTGTTGATAATGCATTCTTCCGATCTTCAAACGAAAGCTCATGAAAGTACGACACATAATCAGGTGAGAACACTTCCTGTCCAAGCTTCGCTGATTCTAATTGCAGAAAGCCAACAGATCGGGTATACCATGTTAGGTCATATCGATATTGATGTTGATCTGCCAAAAGCTCATAGAAAACTTCAGCAGCGCTTTGCCCTGAACCAATGACGGTAATGGAATTCGATCGCTTTGCTTCCTCTTCATAAAACCTGAACTGACTCGAATGAAATACATCTTCAGTCGAACACCCTTCTGTTTCCATTGGAACGAGTGGAACACTTCCCGTACCCATCACGATATGCTTTGAAAAAAAGTGTTCAACAGCTTGCGTTTCAATATCATGTACAACTACCTCATAATAGGCTTCTGACTCTTGAGCGTTGTACTTAACATCTATGACACGTTTTCCAAATGAACAATTATCTAATCGTGATGCAACCCATGCTGCATAATCACTATATTCACGTCTTGGTATATCAAAACGATTGAAGAAGTAAAATTTATATAGCCGATTGTTAGCATGTAGATAATTTAAAAAAGAATGAGGATTCGTTGGATCTGCTAAAGTAACGAGATCCGCAAGAAAAGGAACTTGTAAATCACTACCTTCAATTAACATACCTGGATGCCATTCAAATTTCGCGCTCTGATCAAAGAAAAGTGCATCCATTCCATCCACTTGATCCGCTAATGCAGCAAGCCCCAAATTAAACGGACCAATCCCTACGCCAATTACATCGTACATTTTACATTCATTCACTGAACCACATCCTTTACTATGTTCGACACTTTTTTCAATTGCTTAAACAAATGTTTGATTGAATTGCAAATCCCTTGATACAACTACGATTAGGTCGATTAAACAAATGTTTGATTGACGAATTAAAAATATTGTCGAGACAATATTTTACTCCTTCTCTTTAAATTCACCGATTTCAGTATCCTTAAACAAAACCACAAACAATTCATTTAATATGTTAATATTTGTAATAAACAGAACGGAAAGGATGAGTATGATCAAAAAGTACTTTGGACTATTTTCATTGATTATTGTCTGCTTTGTCATTGGATACTTTATTACTTACTGGGTGACTTATTCAAGTGAAGTATTAGCTATGAGATTGGTTACGATCCTCGGACTAGGCGTAGCATTAACTTTGGCAATATTAAGTAAAAATGGCTGGGTAAAAACTTTGTCTATCAGTTTGATTGTCATTTTCGGTGTCCCTTACTTCATAATCATCGAATTCGGACGAATTTTCATAAAGTACTTTTGAACATAAAAAATCGACACCTTTGGAGTGTCGATTTTTTTATTACTCGTTTTCAGGTTGTTCCTGGTCCTCGTCAGTACTATCTTCAACGTCAAGCTGATCGCGATTATAGTAAGCATCTACAATGTCTCCGGCGATATCTTTATTGACGGCACCACCACTTGCGTTAGGAAGTACTACAGAGAATGCAACTTCTGGATTATCGTAAGGTGCATATCCAATAAAGGTTAAATTATATTTACCTGGACCTTTAATCTGTGCTGTACCAGTCTTTCCTGCTATTTTCGTACCACTTAATTGTTTGGCAGTTCCCCTAGCTCCATGTGTAACCAAGTAAAATCCATCTTGAACTCGTTTAATTTCTTCATCAGTATTGTCAACACGATTTATGACGTTTGTGTCAAATTTAGAAACTAATGACCCAAGCTCATCCGTACCCGTTGAATAACGAACTTCTTTTAATAAATGGGGTTGTACTCTGTATCCCCCATTAGCTATTACTGATGCATACTGAGCCATTTGAATTGGAGTGTACGTATCAAACTGGCCAATAGAATAATGCAACAAGTTCCCTGGTGAGTCATATGGAATATTTCCTATAAACCCTAGTGCTTCATCTGGTAAGTCTATACCCGTTTTCACACCTAATCCAACAGAACTGTACACATCCCTGAGCTTTTGAAACGTTTTCTCAAATTTTGTGCCATATGTTACACGGGCTTTGTATGTTCCACCAGCATTAGCAAATGAAAATCCTGCATGCGTACCAACCCCAATACCCATATAAATATTGGATGATTGTTCTAGAGCATGAATATCATTTACAGTACCAATATTTTGGGTATAAGAACGAAAGTTACCGGAACTGGGTAGATCAATCATCTTATCGTTAATATAAGGAGCAGCTCCCATCTGATGGATAGCAAGGACGGTTGCACCCTTTACTGTAGATCCCATTTCAAATGCGCTTTGTAGGGTTTTGTACGAATCATCCTTAAATTTTCCGCCATCGAGCTTTCGACCAACCATCGCAAGAACTTCGCCTGAGTTTGGCTCCATCATAACAACATATGCACTCGTTACCGGTCCATCTTTTCGAGCTTTTAGAATACTCTTATCCAATATATCCGCGATTTCTTTTTGTAATTTCATATCAATTGAAAGAACAAGATCATGTCCTCTACTACCAGGTGTAACAATTGGAGAACCAATTGGCTGCCCAGACTTCGTCGTTGTAAAGGTATACGTTTTGTCTTTTCCACTCAAAATGCCTTCATATTGCTTTTCCAAATGCGTCGTTCCGACTTGATCATTTCTCGCATAACCTCTCAGCAGAAAATGATCGATTGATTCAGCTGGAATGTCTTTAATCTTACCAAAAAAGAATTCATTTCCTTCTGGGTACGTTCGTTCTGCTGTGGAGGATATTCCGAAACGTCCTTCGAGTTCGCCAAGGTGCTCCCCAATGACAGCCATCTCGATTTCTGTCAGGTCTTTTTTAATAAAACTAACTTCAAGGTTAGTAGATTTGTCTAGCTCTCTTTTTATAGCAAGGATTTCTAAGTTCCTTGATTCTTCTATTGATGTGAGTTGATCAACTTCTAGATCTTCATTGGTTTCAGCGTGAAACACGCCTACTTCCTTCAGATCTTCATCCGTTATACGATCTAAAACCATTTTATATAATTCTTTATCTTCTATTTTCTTATCTTCATCTTCTGGATCTCGCTCTTCTTTTGTTAGTTTAAGTTCGTAAGCTTTTTGAATCCCTTTTTTTACAATCCAGAAATCTTCTCGATCTCGTGTTGTGATCTTATCAACTGGCATTGAAATTAATGGGGCAAGCTTTTCAGCATATCGCATATGTTCCTCATGTCCTGTTCCTTGCACACGTATATAAGTTAAAGCAAATGAAGGGATATTAGAGACGATTAGCTGTCCATTGCGATCGAACATTTTTCCTCTTTCGGTTTGGACTGATGCTACAATGTTCTTTGTGAGCTCAGATTGTGTTCGAAAATGCTCACCGTTGACAATTTGTATAAACCCTAACCGAATGATAAGTACAGTGAATAACAGAAACACGACTAAGAATAGTAGATTCAACCTCGCTGGAAGAAACCTCTTCCTATTTTTCTTTTGCTCCATGTTATCCATAATACTTCTCCCCTTTTGCTCATGATGCCTAACCCCACGAAGATGTTGGTATCTATTCCAATTATTTCATAAAAACACAATAAAAGAAACTGCTCTTTAGGAGCAGTTTCTAACAAATTTGGGTCTATTTTTTTGTACATCTACATTCTTCTTATGTATGCATATTTTTACGCAAAGAATGTGGGATTGCCTGTTGGGTCGCCCACATTCAACTTCTGTTTAGTGCGTTAAGTTTCTAGTTTTACTAATCCATATTTAGCTACTGGTTCATTGCTTTGTTTCGCCCACCATTGGTTTCCATGGTCAAAATGCCACCATTCAGCTGGGTAGTTCGTGAATCCAGATGTCGTCATGACATGTTGGAGAAGTCTGCGATTTTTCATAAATGTTTCTTCATCTTCAGTCAAATCTTCGGTGTTATTCTTCTCTTCATAAAATTTGGTCCATGCGCTATTTGTAAATTCATCAAATTCGGTTCCCATTTGAAGCTGATCACCGTTAGAGTCCACGATTGTCACATCAACAGCCCCACCAGTAAAGTGAGGTGCTGGGGACTCTTCATCTTCATTTGGATAAGATACAAATTGACGAGCACTTTCAATCAACCGTTCTTCTGAAAATTCTGGAAAATCATTAGACAGCTGATTCACGTATGCGTCATAGAGCTGGCTTTGAACCGAAAAAGGTCGCCACCCATCCCATATCATCAGTTTATATCCGTTGGGGAGTTTCCGTGCTGCTTCAACCAACATGATCGCTACTTCTCTACGGACATAGCAATCATTCAATGCCCCTACGATTCCCTTTTCATGATATTGAGGTTTCACGAGTAGTAAGCCAGAGTCGATACTTTGCATAGAAACTAATTCTTCCTTATTTTCATGAATCGGAATTTTCTTCCAATCCTGTAATGGGTGGACATGCGGTAAAGGATTGTCGTTTCGGTTCATTGAAAAGCCTCCATTCTAAAAGCTTATTAGTCTTCTAAGACAAAACAGAAGTTCAATCAATAAAGTATTCGAGCAGCATATGAGGATTTTGTTGGTGAAACCATATTGTGGTAGTTACTACAAGATTATCACTTTAAGCGCAATTTAAAAAGGGACAGCCCGTCATTGGGCATATCCCTTAAAAGTGTCATTGTTAAATTGCGAACTATGAATTAGATCCTAATTTACTCTTTGTGCCTCCGCCTTTTGCACCACCGCTATGGAGTGCGAAAAGATTGGAATCTACAGAGAACGTCAGCGATTCACGTTCGCGTTGTCTTTTCAGCGCAATTTGAATCATATCTGAAGTTAACTGTTGGAATGACTTGCCTGTCGGCTCCCAAAGATAGAATGATAGAGATCCAGGAATCGTATTGATTTCATTCACATAGACAGCGTCCGAATTCTGATCGATTAAGAAATCAATTCGAGACACACCTGCACAACCAAGAATTTGGAATGTATCTTTCGCCAATTGTTGTACTTGAGAAGTCATTTCATCAGACATGTCAGCAGGAATCTTGCGGTTGGTGCTTTCCATACCTTTAGAAGCTCCACCGCCTTTAGAATTGCCTCCACCGGATTGATACTTATCTTGATACGTAAGAATGTCCGTACTACTAAGCACTTCTTCACAAACAGAACTCTCTGCTTCCTCATAGTCTCCAAGGACCGAACAGTTAACCTCTTTCAAGTTCGTAACCATCTTTTCAACGACAATTTTTGTCGCAAATTCCATCGCAAGTTCAACCGCTTCCTCAAGCTCTTCTCTGTTTGTCGCTTTACTAATTCCGACACTAGATCCAAGGTTTGCAGGTTTAACAATTACAGGATAGTTAAGCTCTTGTTCAATCTTCTCTACAAGTGCATCTTGATCGTTCAACCACTTTGTGGAGTAGAACCAGTGGTAATCGAGTATCGGCACACCTGAGTCACGTAAAATTTGCTTCATCATGACTTTATCCATTCCGACCGCAGACGAGAATACGTCACAGCCTACATATGGAATGCTATTCAGTTCGAAGAAACCTTGTAGAATTCCGTCTTCCCCATACGTACCGTGAATAACAGGGAACGCAACATCGATGTTCGTAATAAATTTTTTACCGAACATGCCCGTTGTATGACGGTTGATGACGGGTCGCCCTTGTTCATTCGTTGTAATGATAATTCGCTCACATTGTTTTAGTAGATCGTCTACGTTTTTATAATTCTCGATATCAAGTAAAGCTTCACCTGTATACCAATTTTTATTTTTACTAATATAGATCGGAATCGGCTCATACTGATCCTGGTCCATTGCATTGATCGCTTGTAAGGCGGATATGACAGATACTTCGTGTTCGACGGATACGCCGCCAAAAAAGACACCAACATTAACCTTCATTTACTCCAACCCCTATTCATTAAATGTATCTGGAAGGTCGTTCTCAATAAGCACGACCGTTTTCTCTTTTGCAATCTCATTCATTTTCGCAATTGCATCATCTAAGTTTTGAGCAACATAATATTGACTCTCTGGATATTGCTCTTCTTTCAAACCATCCTGCAATGGAATAGTCTGCTTTTTACCTACAAGAATAATGTAATCACAAACACTTGTCGCGTGTTGTCCGAGCTTCTTGTTTAAATTGTACTCCTCTTCACCAAGTTCAATCATACCTGGAGTAATGAGTACTTTATAGCCGTCCATTTGTCCGAGAACTTCTAGCGCCATTTTCGATCCAACTGGATTGGAGTTGAACGCATCATCAATAATCGTAATATTAGCTGAATGTTTCTTGATCTCCATACGGTGTTCAACCGGTTGGATTTTCTTTGCAGCAACAGAGATCTTCTTTTCTGGAACACCAAGCTCAGAAGCCGTAGCAACTGCTGATAAAATATTATATATGTTGTGTTCACCCAGTAACTTAGTTTGAATCTCAATGGTAGTACCATCCTTCTTTACAACAGTAAAGGAAGTACCTTTGTTAGAAACACGAATGTTCTCAGCTTTGTAATCTAGGTCAACTGCATAAATGCCGTAATAGACGATACGTGCATTTGTTTGTGGCTTTCTTGACATGATGTTCTTATCGTCTTTATTTAAAAATCCAATCCCATCATCAGGAAGGCTATCGATTAATTCATATTTCGTTTTCTTAATGTTATCAAGCGATTTGAATGTTTCTAAATGTTGTTCACCAATCGCTGTCAAAATACCATACTTTTGGTGGACGAGGTCACAAATCTCTTGAATATCATTTTCTTGCTTCGCTCCCATTTCTGCAATAAAGAAATTATGGAACGGACGTAGCATATTACGGACGGTAATAGTAACACCAAGCTTTGTGTTATAGCTCTCAGGTGTCATAAGAACATTCGAGTGGGAAGACAAAATCGTGTTTAGAATATGCTTCACACTTGTTTTCCCGTAGCTTCCTGTAATCCCAATTACCTCAGTATTTTTCGACTCGTTAATGATTCGTTCTGCATCGTTAAAATAGCCTTGTGCAATCTTCTTCTCAATTGGTGAGTTAATTGTATTTGCAAGCAACACGACATAATAAGAAACAATCGTTAAAGCAACATATGTGAAGAGTAATGGTACAAGTTCTACTTGATAAATGAGTTCAAAATAATAGCTTAAGCCTGCAATTAATGCAACAAGAATGACAGTCGTCCCCATTAATCGTCTTACACGAGCTGTAACGACAAGCTTCTTCTTCTCTTTCCCTGTTTCTCTGAGCAGATACAAGATTAAGTAAAGGGCGATGAATAGTAGGATAGCAACATTATCCAAGAAGTTCACAAAAGCAATAAGCGCCGTTATGAGTGGGATAAAATCACGCTTTTTGAAAACGCGTTTGCGATTTTCTTTCATCCACTTCACATAACGCTCATTTCGGTATGAGTTCTGCTGTAACATATGGATTGCCTTACGCAATCGGGACCAAGTATAAAGCCCCCAAAAGACCACCCCAATGATAAATAAGAGACTAAGCATCTTTCCACTCCTTATCCTTTTCAAGGAAGTTATCAATAATGACTAGAAATTCATTTAACTTTTCTAAGTAAGAATAATGACCGACACCTTTTAAGACGACGAGTCCTGCATTCGGAATTGCTTTTTCCATAATCTCCGCATCTCCAACAGGTGTTGCCGTATCGTTCTCTCCCCATACGAGGAGTGTAGGTGCTTTAATTTCAGGCATGAAACGTTGTAGGTCTTCATTGACGACTTTGACCATTGTCTGCTGCATAACCCCAGACACGTTTTTATAGTCGGCAGAACCTAATTTACCTTTTACCTTAGTAAGAATTTCTTCTTTATGGCCTTTCAATCCTGGCAAGTTTAGAAGTTTTTTAAACGTCTTATACGTATATACTTTGTAATAATAGCTTAATTTACGCTTCGGTTTTACACCGGCACTGTCTACTAAGATAATTTTATGGACAGGATGATGCGCCGCATAACGAATGGACACTCTTCCGCCAAAAGAATGTCCAACTAGTATTGGATCTTCTATGTTCAAATCAGTAATAAATTTTCGAAGCATATTCGTATAAGCTTCAACATCCCACGGTTCAGGAGGCTCTTCGCTTTCCCCGAACCCAGGAAAATCAATGGAATACACTTTAAAGTGTTTTTCTAAATTATTATGAACAGGCTCAAAGCTTTTCAAGCTTGTTCCCCAACCGTGCAATAGCAGAATACTTCTACCCTCTCCTGAAACACGGTAGTTAACACTAACGCCTCCAATATCAATCTTCATCTATAATAACGCTCCTTAGTATCAAATAAATTTATTTATAACCGTTACCTTTTTCTAATAACGGAATAATGCTATAGGTTTATTTTCGTTTAATTTTACTTTATCGTCATCTTATTTATATTATCACAACTGATGCTTCTAATGACATCTACAAGGGTGAATTTTCGCCTCTATCTCAATATATTTCAATAGCCTAAAAGTGGCACAATCAAACCAAATTTGCCAATTACATTCTATAATGTTCGTAATCAGCTGATTTTTTAAGTAGTCACCTTATGAAAAAGTAGCACCTCTTAGTGGTTTGGCATACTGGGGATAGTAAGATCGAACTAAAATGGTCAGATTATGTTGGGAAATGATCAGATTATACCTCGAAATGGCCAGATACTTTCGTGAAATGTCCGGATTATACCTCGAAATGGCCAGATACTTTCGTGAAATGTCCGGATTATACCTCGAAATGTCGAGATTATTACGCGAAATGGCGATATTCCTTCATAGCAATCGTGCCATTTCTTGATTTTATTGATAAAATATATAGAAACAGTCTAAGGAGTGATGAAAGTGAGCAAAAGCAAAGCTTGGAAGAAGCGTAGAAAGCTTGAACGTGAAGGCAGACGCAACCCTGAATGGAACAGAAGCGACTACGCATTAATGGATTTACAAACACGTAAGACGAAAACGAAGAAAGACAAATTGAATCAGAACAAACATAAAGGCCGATTATCTGACCGGAATTTCGATCATGATAATGGCCTTTTAATTTTTCCTTTTCACCTTAGTATTGTTTTTTGAATCGATATATTAAGAAAGCGTGAACGGTCGCCAGTAGTCCATATACAATGCCCAATACTTCCATGAATTGTTCTAAAGATAATGTCATCATCGCTTCTACTATAACTATAGCAACAAAGCCAACAGTGACAAGGATATATGTATAGATACTTGCTTTCCCCATTATTTGTTGACCTCTTTCATCTTTCCCTTCTGTTGCTACAAAGCTGCCAACATAGAATATAGAGAAAGCTAACATAAATGTCGCAATTGTACTAAAGATTGAAATCATTTTTTACCCCCTGATAGATTTACGGATTCCCATCTTCTTGATCTTGATAATAAGTGAAGAGTTCTGTGATATCAGTGTCAAGAACACGAGCGAGTTCAAACGCTAAAATTAGTGATGGATTGTAACGGTTCGCTTCCAAAGAGGAAATGGTTTGTCTACTTACCCCAACCTTCTTGGCCAGGTCCCCCTGTGATAATTTCCGTTCAGCACGACAAACATGTAACCGATTTTCAAGACTGCCTTTCTTTTTCATTTTCACCCCTCATTTCTTAGCTTGAGATAATCGTAATATATTTTTATCAAATTGTCAAAAATATATTACATAAAATTCTGAGCCACCTTTATATACATTAAATAATACGGAGGATTTTGTTAATCTGTTTAACCTCTTGATCAACCATTCCAGTGTTCGGTTTCAAACAGTTGCATCCCTCGTCTCGTCGATGTGGACAGTAAAAGATATCTTTAATGTGTATACCATTTCGTTGTAGTACATCTATCATTTGTTTTGTAATACTCTCGTATCGCTCAAAAGTTATGAATCCTTCATTGATCAAATATTGATTGGTTATGATGATTATTTCATAACCTTTAGACTGAACTTCTTGGAGTGTTTCAATCGCACCATCCTTGAATTGAGGGTGGGAAACATGCGACCATTGTTCATCAGGATAATCCTCTATGATCGTTCCATCACGGTCAAAGAAAGCTACATTGATTTTGAATCACTCTCCTAACTTCGCTCGTTCTCCTTCAATTCTATGAATATCAATTCGGTCAAATAAAGGTTTTACCTCTTTAATTTGCTTTGGTTCTAACTCAATAAATGACCAATTTGGTTTGAATGCGAGCTGCTCCTGGATTTTTTCTGCGGAAAATGGCAGAAAGGGTGACAATAAGTTTCCGAGATTGGCGATAATTTGTGTACACGTATTGAGTGTAATAGCACATTGATCCGGTGCTTCATTCACCTGTTTCCATGGCTGCCGTTCGTCAAAATACTTATTGCTCGAACGGACCAAATCGAAAATCGCCTCAAGCGCATACTTGAACTCTCCTTTTTCAATTGCTTTTCCAGCTACTGTATATGTGTCTTTCACTTTTTGTATCGCAAATTCATCAGGTTTAGCTTCAGGGATGCAACTACCGTATGATTTCTCTACAAATTTCAGCGTCCGGTTCACAAAGTTACCATACGCCCCTAACAGCTCACTATTGTGGCTATATATAAATTCTCGCCAAGAAAAATCTGCGTCACGTTGTTCGGGCCCATTAATGGCTAGGTAATATCGAATAGAATCTGGATGATAATTTTCTAATAGATCGGGTACCCATACGGCCCAGTTTCGACTCGTTGAAAGCTTCTTTTTCTCAACAGTTAAATACTCACTAGATATGATATGATCCGGTAATTTAAGACCTCCGACACCTTTTAATATCGCTGGCCAAATAATCGAATGAAAAGGGATGTTGTCTTTCCCGTGAACATAATAAGATTTTGTGGAGTCATTCCAGTAATCTCGCCAATCTTTTTCATGTTCCTCTGCCCATTTCATACTAGCAGTTAAATATCCACTTACCGCTTCAATCCAAACGTATATTTTTTTACCTTCAAATCCTTCCATTGGCACTGGTACGCCTAATTCTATATCTCTAGTCGCTGCACGATCCCTCAGACCTTCTGTTAAATAGCGCTTAGTCATTTGAATTGCATTCGTCCGCCACTTTCCAGCATGATCAGCTTCTGCTAAGTATTCATTCAGTCCTGATTGGAAGTTTTTCAAGTTGAAGTAGTAATGCTCTGTTTCCTTGATCACTGGCGTGTTTCCACATAGTTTGCAAATAGGATCAATTAGATCAACTGGATCTAGGATTGTTGAACAGTTTTCACATTGATCGCCTCTTGAATGACTTCCACAGACAGGGCATACCCCTTCTACATAACGATCTGGTAGGAATTGTTCATCTGTCGAACAATAGCTTTGTTTAATTTTCTTCTTGTAACAATGCCCATTACCTACTAGTAATTTGAAAATATGTTGCACTTCTTTATGGTGGTCTGGATGATCCGTTCGAACATACTGATCATAAGTGAATCCTAGCCTGTCAAAGCTCTCCTTGAATTCTGTGTGATATCTGTCGGTAATGACCTTTGCTTCTACACCTTCATTTTTTGCTCTTAAGGCAATCGGAGTACCGTTGCAATCACTCCCTGAAACATATAGCACATCCTCACCTTTAAGCCGGTAATACCTCGCCAATATATCTCCTGGCAATAAACTAGCTAAATGACCTAAATGCAATGACCCGTTCGCATAAGGCCATGCACCTCCGATAAAAACACTCATGTGAATGCCTCCTTTTGTAAAATAAAAAAATCCCCGCCCTAAGACAATTGTCTAAGGACGAGGATTGGTTATCTCGTGGTACCACCTTACTTTACTGAACGTTCACACGGTCAGCCTCATGAAGTACGGAGTGAATGATAATCACACTCTTATACTCTGACATTTTTAACGGATGCCAACTCCCGTCACACCTTACTAGTGCCAATAAACACGTTCAAAGTGAAGTTCAGAGGCCATTTTCAATCCAAAGATATCCGCTTCTTTTCAGCATATCGAAGCTCTCTAGTAGAATGTCTTATAGATCTACTTTCCTCATCATTACTTGGTTATATGATTTATGATAGTATTACAGATTTTGGAACAAATGTAAACATACTAAATAAAAAACCTCCCATAATAGGAGGTGATTTGTTAGGACATACATTTTTGACATGGTTTTTCATTAAATGTTGATTGTGTAGAATTCCAAAATTGGACCCAATAGTAGCTGCTATTCTTTCCGTTGTTCGTGATGACTTTCTGCATAAAGCTTTCTTCTTTAATCCAAGCACACTGGACAGAGTGAATTTTATTGTGATTATGTCCCAATACAATGAAGTACCCAGTTCCTTGTCGCTTGATGTGTTGAAAATCATTTAAGTGTTTGACAAGCCTCATTCTCGTCACCACCTAACAAAGGATTTGCAAGCTAATACTACTATTCCCTATTCATGTCGAAATCCCTTTATTTATCTTGTAATATCGCTCTTAATTTTGACAACATCCGTCCTACTCTGGTCTAAATACCAATTGGATACCGATGACAAATCAATTTGTACGCGTTTCAATGCGACCTTATCAGAAATTATTTCTTCTAATACATCTCCTTTTGGAGAGACCACTATAGAAGGACAGCCTTGATTAAGGTCAGCAACGTTAGAGCCTAGGATGAATCGTTGGTTTTCTGCAGCCCTACTGATCAAATGACTTTTCCAAACTGGTAAACTGTCAACTGAAATGACATTTGTAAGATAAGCGATGAATTGTGCGCCTTCCATACTCAGGAACTTCCACTGCTCAGGAAACCGGATTTCCCTACATAGTTGTATGCCAAAACGTACTACCCCTTGATTAGTCTCCATGTTAAAGATAGGCAGTTGAGAGCCCGCCGTGAATGCGTTTCTTTCGTGAGTTGCTAGGTTTACTTTACGATAAACCTCCATATTTCCATCCGGGGACAAATAAATACCTGCATTAATCCACTTTTCATTTTCACGTAAACTACTGCCAAATATGAGATGGACTTTCCTCATTTTCACTTGTTCAGTAAGGTGATCAAGTGAATCTTGTAGTTGATTGACATCGATTTGGTCTAGAAATCGAAGGTCATGGTCATACCCTGATAAAGCCGCCTCTGGCAAAATGAGCAGCTCTCCTTCTTCAATCTGTCCCATCATATTAAGGATATGAGAAAGGTTCGCTTTCATGTCTAATTGTATTGGCATTTGCCCTATATTCACATTTAAAATCATTTCAATCTCCTCAGTACAATTTCCGATATATTTTATTCTCATAAGATTTGAATGCTGAGCTTTGGTTGATTTTACGTTTTTCCATCAAATGATTGAATCGGATGACTTTTTCATTCAGTCTTTTATTCAGCTCTGACCGCTCGTGTTCATCTTTACAATAGGCAATCAGTTCTTCAAGTGTGACGATGTCTTTTTTCAACTGGACTTCTGGTGGAACAAATCCGGAATTTTTAAGGATTTTGTACCCGATGCGTAGTTCATCTGGCACACCTGCTAAATCATCTTTTGGTAACGGCTTCCCTTTTCCAGGTAAGTTATCAAACTCTCCCCTACGTAAAGCTGCGCGGATTTTCTCTTCCGCCATACCTGCAGAAAAATCCATCCCATCACCTCATTTTAATTGTTACTATAATTTTACCAGAAAATGACTGTCTCTAATGTGACAAAATACGAAAACCACTTCCAAGTGAAAGTGGTTTAATACTGTATAAATTTAGTGATTCTATACTTTTAAAACTTGTGGTGTTTTTGAATCGCTGTTCATCAATCTGTATAGAGTCGGCTTGATTTCAAGTACAATATAATTAGGATCGTTAGGTCCATCAAACCATTTCTCCATATTCTTTGACCAAAGTTTATCTTTTAGATCTTGATCACTTTTAATAGTAGCTGTACCTTCTACTTCAACAAAGGCATCTTTTAAGCCATCCCCATTGTATCCGAGTAGGATATGTACATTTGGATTTTCTTCGATTTCTTCTGTTTTATGCGTGTCTTTATCAGTTGGTGTATAAAGCGTTAAATCGTCATGATGATAGGTCATATAACGTGAGTGCGGTTTGTTGTTCTTAACTGTAGCAAGTGTGCCGAATTTACTTTTATCTAACACATTCAGAATTTTATCTTTAAGATCTTTCTCTGCCATGAAATTTCAGCTCCTTTTTAACTAACCTGTATAGTAATATACCTATAAGAGGCTGAAAATAAACGGACAGTATCTAAATATTCGTCTTCATATAATAACTATGTCGCTGCAGGCGAACTGGCGGCGGAATGATTTTGTTTAATGATCATTGTGATCCCCATAACCATTGCAACTAATTCTTCATTCGACAGTTCATCGGAATTATTGGTCAGTTTGTATGCATCAGATTGAAAGAAATTACTCTTTTTTTCAAAATGAGCAACGATCTGTTCGTTTTGATTCAAAACTCTGTATTCCTTAGAAAAGCCTTCAGAAATGATCAAATATGTGCCACGACCATTTGTTTCATACTCATATTTTTTCGTAAAGAACGACCATTTTTGCCGCAACGTTCCCAGTTCATGTCCAGTTGCATTTGTGACAAACCATTTTCTTGTAAAAAAGCGAAAACGACCCTCAACGACAAGATTATTTGAAGCATCCCACACACTTAAGCTTGATGAAAAAGCACTTTTCAAATCAAGCGTACCGAGTTCACCTTTGTTTTCATCGTAGATCGATGTTTTACCAGCGGAAAAGAAATTATCAGAAAAATAGATCGCATTCGATTTCATCCCATCACCTCTAACCAATCTTACGGTCTAAATCCTATAAAGTTTCACACTTAAGGTCTATAACCGTATCCAAAATTAAAAATAAATGTAAAGATGAAGAACAGACATATAACAATGATAAAAGTGATTGTCCAAACCACCTTCGATAATGGACTTTTCGTGCTCTGAAACCATTTATAAAAGATGTACGAAAAAAGTATTGCTACTGGTATAAAATAGTAATAGGATACATCTCCTACCCATTTTGAGTTTTTGTCCCAGTAGAGATCGGGAACAGGTACATCATAATACTTGTCATGAATCTTTTCTCGTCCTTGTATGAAGACAACCGTTACAACCGTAAAGTATACATAAATCACAGCTTTCAAATATTTATTAATCGTCTTCAAAAATAAGACTGGAATTAAAATAAATATAAGCATGATAACGAGTCCTTTATATTCCCCACTTAATTCGAGCATCTCATCACCCTCAATTCAGTTTTATACTAAATTATGGAAGTATTATAACGAATCTTGATCTATTAAACTAGTAGGTAGTTAAAATCGGAGTGGTCGAAATGAATTCAGTATTCCAGCCAGAGCATCAAAAGAATTTCATTATCTTTTCCATGTCTCATCTTTTTATGATTGCGCTCATGTTCTTAGTCATATTAACTTTCATAGTGTTTAGGCAATCATTGAGAAGTAATGGGAAGGTGCGTTACATGATTAGATGGGGCTTCTTTTCTGTACTCATCCTTTCCGAGGCAAGCTATCAAATTTGGAGTGTCGTCCATGCAGTATGGGATCCTCGATTTCAGCTCCCTCTTCAGCTCTGTTCAATTAGCTCATTCGTTGTGCTTTATTTCTTACTGAAACCAACTCCTTCTAGGTTCCAGCTTGTTTACTTTATCGCCTTACTACCGCCATTGTTAGCGATTATTACGCCAGATTTATTGTACAATAGTCCGCATTATCGCTTCTTCCAATTTTTCATCCATCATATATCTTTAGTTAGCGTTGTTTTCTTTTACATTATCGTTGAAAAATTTCGCCCAAAGTTCAAATCAATTCTAATCGCATTTATGTTCATCAATCTTATCGCTTTACCAATATCATTCGTCAATCAATCAATTGGTTCCAATTATATGTTCCTTGAAGGTCCACCTTCATCAAATACATTACTAAGTCTGTTCGGCACTGGTTACTCGTATTTAATTAAATTGGAGATTGTAACAATCACTGCATTCTTCTTGACCTACGTACCATTTTTACTTAAGAATTTGCATATAAAACACGAACGAAAAAATGATTTCAATTTGTAAGACTTCTTTATTGTCATTTAGAAGGAATGGGACTAAAATTGTTCTAGCTGAATGGAATTTCCATCAAGAATCGAGGTCCTTTATCATGACTGAAATAGAAAAGAAAGATCATGCTGCTGGTATTGCCGCAGGAGCTGGAGCCTACATACTATGGGGGATTTTACCTTTATATTGGAAGCTGATCGATTATGTACCTTCCGAGGAGATCCTTGCACACCGCATGATTTGGTCTTTCGCTTTCATGTTAATTGTTTTGTTGGTTTTACGAAGAACAAAGAAGTTCGTCCAAGAGTTGAAGGATTTAATCTCCAATCAAAAGAAATTAGTTGGTTTGACCTTAGCTGCTATATTCATCACGATCAACTGGTACACCTATATTTGGGCGGTCAATAACAACCATGTCGTTGAAGCGAGTTTAGGTTATTATATTAACCCACTCGTCAGTGTCCTCTTAGGCATAATCGTTTTAAAAGAACGCCTTTCATTTTGGCAAATCGTTTCGTTTATCCTAGCAACAATCGGTGTCTTGAACTTAACGATACACTTCGGTGATGTTCCATGGGTCGCGATTGCATTAGCACTCAGCTTCGGTCTTTATGGATTGTTGAAAAAGATGACGGCACTTGGTGCATTGACTGGATTGACAATTGAGACCATGCTGATTACGCCAATTGCGTTGTTATATGTAAGTTTCCTAGTCAAAGATGGTACGAATTCTTTCGTTTTATCGGATCCAAGTACTTCCATGATCTTGTTAGGAGCAGGTATCGTGACTGCCATTCCATTGTTGTTATTCGCAACCGGAGCAAATCGGATTTCGCTATCGATGATTGGGTTTCTACAATACTTTGCCCCGACAATCATGCTCTTTATCGGTGTATTCTTATATCACGAAACATTCTCACAAGTGCATCTCACTTCGTTCATATTCATCTGGATTGCATTAGCGATTTTCACACTTGGAAACACGAAACTATTAGCACGATTTGAACCTAGACTTTCAAAAACAAAATCATACAACCACTAATCTATAGCGAAAGCCGGTCCCCCTATGAAGGGATAACCGGCTTTTAATTATTGGTACTTCTACGCATAAAAAAAGAGCTGCAACATCGTTCGTTACAGCCCTCTCTAGGAGTTACTCATGAATGGTTTATTGTATGTTTTGTACAAGTTTGTTTAGAACTACGTAATCTAGTTTTAAACGCATGGGCTGATGCTCTAGGGTTCTCAGCTTGGCTGATCGCAGAAATGACAGCAACACCATCTGCTCCGGCAACCATCACTTCATGCATATTGGAAACATCGATTCCACCGATTCCAACGATGGGTATGTCAATACCATAATCCCGAATCATACGAATGACACTTGGTCCCTGGACTTCTTGAATGTCCGCTTTCGTTTTCGTCATGAACATCGGTCCTACGCCAATGTAGTCTGCACCAGCTTGAACAGCGAGTCTTGCTTCTTCCACATTATGAGTAGATACCCCTAACCACTTTGAACCAATTCTTCGACGTACTTCTTCAATTGAACCATCATCTTGCCCGATATGTACCCCGTCGGCATCAACATCTAATGCGAGTTGGACATCATCATTTACAATAAACGGGATACCTGCACCGTGACAAAGGTTCATCAAGTCAGTTGCAAGCGCATGTCTCGCATCACCTTTAAGGCACCCTTCTCCTTTTTCTCGATATTGAAAGAGTGTTATGCCTCCCTCAATCGCTTCTTTTACAATGTCAGTAGCTGGCCGAGGACAGTTCGTGCTCCCCATCACCAAATAAAGCTTCAATGCTTCGTTCACATTCATCGGATTGAAAGCCCTGCCATCCGGAATGCCCAGTGATTGGTCGGTCCGTGTCCTGATCCGATTTCTAAATGCTCATCGATTGCTGCTGTGATGAATTTCTTCGCCATTCGTACAGCGTCATCAAGCGTACGTCCTTTTGCAATTTCTGCAGTTAGGACAGCAGCAAATGTACATCCTGTTCCATGCGTATTGTTCGTTCTTTTTCTAGGGCTTTTATATTCGAAAAATTGCTCGCCATCATATAGAAGGTCTAAGACGACATCTTGATCGTTTGAATGGCCACCTTTAATGACAACGTTCGCAGCCCCCATCGCATATAGCTTTTTGGCAGCGAGCATACGATCATCTGTCGTTTCAATTTTCATGTCAGTAAGTACTTCTGCTTCTGGAATATTGGGTGTAATCACATAAGCAAGTGGCATCAATTTCGTTTTTACCGCATGAATGGCGTCATCTTGTAAAAGTGAAGCTCCACCTTTTGCAATCATTACGGGATCAACAATCAATTTAATCCAAGCATTCTTCTCAACGAATTCGGCGACTTTTTCAATAATTTCAGCACTGTATAACATGCCTGTTTTCACCGAATCGGGTTGGAGATCCGCCGCGATCGAATGCAATTGTTCCTCTACCGCTTCAACAGTCATCGGATAAACAGCCTGTACACCGAGGGTATTTTGAGCGGTAACAGCGGTAATAACCGACATCCCGTACACTTCGAGCTCTTGAAACGTCTTTAAATCGGCCTGAATACCAGCACCGCCACCACTATCCGAACCAGCAATCGTTAAAGATTTGTAGATCATGGTCTTCCATCTCCTTTATCCTAGATATCGATGGTACATCGTTTTTGCTTCCGAAATGTCTTTCGTACCATGAATCAAAGCTCGACCATCTCTGAACAAGACCATCCTCTTTTCGCCAATCGTAAAGGAGAGAAGAAACGGATTACGTTCAACCTCTCCGCCTTGCGTAGATAACCGATCCGCTACTTCCTCAAGGTTCCAGTCTCGTCGTTCTGGTGGTCTAATTTGCACCGTGTCTCTTCCACATAAGACTGCCGTTTTCATCTGATTTTCAAAGGACAAATTGGGATACGTCGGATTTTCACCACATGACAAACACGATTCCTTCTTCGCCTTCGTGACATTAATTGCAGTGTGCTGATTGCTCCAAAGGTCGAATGATACTAACTTCTTTCTTAGTGCCGACCAATCCTCCACTAAAATTTTCAACGCCTCTGCTGCTTGGTACGCAACGACCATCTGAACAGTCGGACTAATGATGCCAGCCGTGTCACACGTCAAACCACCGATCGGAACACTTTCAAGTAAGCAATTCAGACAAGGTGTCTCCCCTGGAAAAATCGTAAAACTAATGCCATAACTGCTGACACAAGCCCCGTAGATCCAGGGAATCTCATGCTTTTGAGAAATATCGTTGATCATCATCCTTGTGTCGAAGTTATCTGTTGCATCAAGAATGAGGTCGACACCTTCAATTATTCGCTCTAATTCTTGAGGTGTTGCATCAAGAATGAGTGCTTCAATTTCTACATCTGAATTGATGTCTTCCAATCGATTTTTCGCAGCCATAGCTTTCGGAATTCGATTGTTTGCATCTTTTTCAGTATAAAGTTGTTGGCGCTGTAAATTACTCGACTCGACATAGTCTCGGTCAATCACTGTCAGTTTACCAATTCCAGCGCGAACGAGCACTTCTGCATTGCCAGTTCCAAGCGCCCCAGCTCCTATTAGAAGTACGTGCTTCTCCCTAATTTTCTGTTGTCCATCTATACCAATAGGTGCAAATAACGTTTGTCTTGAATAACGGTCGTTCAACCTATGCTCATTCCCTCCATTGGACTGCTTGCTGTTGCAAAACGTTTCTTCGGAATCCTCCCCGCTTCAAAGCCAAGTCTTCCAGCTTCAATTCCGAGCTTCATCGCTTCAGCCATTTTCACTGGATTTTCAGCAGCCGAGACGGCAGTATTGAGTAAAACCCCGTCCGCACCTAATTCCATCGCAAGTGCAGCATCGGCTGGAGAACCAATTCCCGCATCTACAATGACCGGTACATGAGATTGCTCGATAATAAAGCTCAAGTTAAGCGGATTGATGATGCCTTGACCAGAACCGATTGGTGAAGCGCCAGGCATGATCGCATGTGCCCCTAATTCTTCTAATTTTCTGGCAAGAACGACATCATCTGATGTATACGGAAGTACTGTAAAGCCTTCCTTTAAGAGCTCTTCAGTCGCTTTTAACGTTTCAACTGGATCCGGTAACAACGTTTTGTCACAGCCAATTACTTCTACCTTTACCATATCACAAAGACCCGATGCTTTAGCGAGCTTAGCATGACGAACCGCTTCCTTCGCCGTTTTCGCTCCAGCCGTATTTGGGAGCAGTGAATACTTCTCTAGATTTAGTTTTTCTAGAAAGTTCGGTTGGCTCGGTTCGAAGATGTTCATACGTCTTACTGTGAACGTCAGTATTTCTGCTCCTGACACTTCTACTGCTTCCTTTTGCACATCAAAGTTTGGGTACTTTCCGGTTCCTAATAGTAATCTCGACTCAAATGTAAAGTTACCGATTTTCAACATATCATCCGCCTCCTACAAATTGTACGATTTCAATCGTATCTCCATCCTTCACTTTCGTTTCAGGATGGGCACCTTTTTCAAGAATCTCTTCGTTATGCTCAATCATGACGACACGCTCGCCTAATTGAAAATGTTCAATTAAGTCTGTCACACATCGAACCGTTTCCGGTACCGATACTTGCTCACCATTTATACGTAATTTCATGAAAGATCAACTCCCGTTTTTCGATTGATTTGGAATGCTGATTTCCACTCAGAATCCATTTCTACTCCATCTATTAAATCTGCAATGACCTTACCTGTAATAGGCGCGAGCAGAATCCCATTGCGGTAATGTCCTGTTGCAATGTAGAGCCCTTTCTTACCCTGATGCTCTCCGAGGTAAGGGACACCATCCATCGTTTGTGGACGAATACCAGCCCACGCACTATCCCACTCAGCCCTCTTCAGTTCAGGAATAATATGCATTGCACATTCCATCAATTTCGCTATCCCTTCAAGTGTCACCGTTTCATCAAACGTGTCCGCCTTTTCAGTAG
Organism: Pseudalkalibacillus berkeleyi; assembly: GCF_021608225.1. Taxonomy (NCBI): domain Bacteria; kingdom Bacillati; phylum Bacillota; class Bacilli; order Caryophanales; family Fictibacillaceae; genus Pseudalkalibacillus; species Pseudalkalibacillus berkeleyi. The sequence continues at coordinate 113,682 of NZ_JAKIJS010000002.1, read as the reverse complement.
CACCAATAATCAGTCTGTTATCAGCCTTCGGAACGATATAACAGCCGTCTGAAAAAATAGTTCCATTTACAACCCGCGTGGTCGTTTTTACTGACATACACTCGCCTTTTACAGGGTACGTTTCAAGCGTTACTGCCGCTTCTTTCAAAAGAGCTTCACTCCAAGCACCACCAGCGACAATCACGTTATCTGCGTAAAATTGTCTAACAGCTGTTTTGACACCGACGACTCTGCCGTCTTTTTCAAGCAGTTGTTCGACACCCGTATGCTCAAGGATTTCCGCGCCAAGAGCGACTGCAGATGTAGCAAGCGCTGTCGTGAGTGCTGGTGCTGAAACTTGACCGTCATTCGGCATATACATCGCACCGAATGTTAGGAGGGAGAGTGCTGGTTCTTGATCGCGAAGTTCAGTAGGCGTCACCCAGTATGCCTCTTCTCCTAATTCATTTTGAATCCGAATCAATCGTTGAAGCTTTGACACTTCTCGCTCTGCCGTAGCCACCTTATAAATACCGTTTTGCTGAAGCTCAATATCTATGCCACTTAATTGCTTCAAATCTTCAGCCAGATCGGGGAACATCAATCGGCTTGCTTTGGCTAGTCGAAATAACGGGCTATTGTCCTCAAGCTCCGTTTGCGCGCCGAGCATGCCCGCCGCTGCACTAGATGCTTTTCCAGCGACCTGCCCCTTTTCTAACACAAGTACTTTGTTTCCTCGTTTGGATAGGTTGTATGCGATCGAACTTCCAATCACGCCTGCGCCAACTATAATTGCATCAAAGCTCTGCTCCATACTGCACCTCCTCAATACGATTTCGATATTCTTTTACATCAGCCAAAGGATCGTCGGCTTGTAAAATTCCTGACATGACTGCTATGCCGCTAGCACCTGCTCGAAAGACGTGTGGAGAATGATGAGGCGTTATTCCACCAATGCCAATGACAGGAATGTTCACTTGTTCCGTTAGCTGTTTGAGCTGCGAAACGCCCCTCGGAAAAAGGTCTGGTTTGGATGCTGTATGAAATAGATGTCCGAACAAGAGATAATCTGCTCCTTGTTTTTCAGCAATGATTGCCTCGTCTACGGAATGAACGGATTTCCCGATTCTTAAATTAGGGAAGTTCTTTTTAACATGATGGACGCTTAAACTGTGGTACGCGAGCTGAACGCCATAAACATCTGTCACTTCAGCCACATCAACGCGGTCGTTAATAATGATTTTTCTAAGTGGCACCCCTTTGCCAATTAACGTTTCAACGATTTCAGCTACCTCTAAAGCCGTTCTCGATTTTTCACGAATATGAATGAAGTCGACGTATTCATGAATGATGCGCGTTATCTCTGAAAATTCTTCTTTTGTTTGTTTACCTGTAGATATGACATGGATGGTCGGTTTCAACAACTCTTCTCACCTCCCTAGTAAACTCAACTTTCGTAGCGAACATCCTCGACCGGAAACATCGGCCACACTTCCGCTGTGTAATAGGATAAGAGGATCATTGCAACTAATAGGAATACGAAGACGCCATCGTTCGTCGAAAAACCGATTCGATAATAATAGGTCCGCTTTCCTTCACCTGTGAACCTTTTCGCCTCCATCGCTACGGCAATGCGATGTGCTCTACGAATACTCTGAGACAATAAAGGAATTGAATACGATTTCAGTTTAAAGAATAACGACCGAAAACCACGCTGTTGCTGGACCCCTCTTACCTTCATCGCATTCCGGATTGTGAAGAACTCCTCAATCATTATCGGAATTAACCGCATTCCGGCCATAAAGCTATAAGCATATTTAGGGTTCAACTTCGCTTGTTGCATTAACGAGTAGAAGAGATTGACAGGTCTTGTTGTCAGTGTGAACGTCAAACCGAGTGTCGCGAAAATAAGTGCTCTAAACCCGAGATGAATGCCTCGATAAAAACTCTCCTCCGTTATGTGAATGAGCGCCCATTTCAACCAAGTCGTCTCCCCTTTTCCGAAAAAGATCATGGATGACGCCGTTGATATAAAAACAACGAAAAAAGGAATAAGAATAAATGCGAGCCTTTTCTTCGGATGACCGGAAAAGAACCAAAATAATATGAACGAACCAACCGTCAAATAGACCAACCAGTTCAACTGATGAATGAACAGAACGAAAATAAACATACCAATCATGAGGAAGAGTTTAAGCGTCGGATTAATTTTATGAAGCCAGGTTTCCGCGTATTGAAAATCTAGATTCATAGTAAACACTCCAATACTTCCTCTTGTTCATTTGACCTGACCACTTGATCATCTACTAACTTTCCATTTTCAATAGTCCAAACGCGTGTTGCAAAGTGATCGACAATGTTGTTGTCATGCGTCACCATCAGAATCGTTGCTCCGTCTTGCTGAAGGCCATGTAACATTTCTAGTAAAGCGAACGTGTTCTTAGAGTCCTGTCCGAAGGTCGGCTCATCTAACAAGAGGACTTGCTGATCGCGTATGATGGATGCTGCGACGGATAACCGTCGTTTTTGACCTATAGAAAGCTGATATGGGTGGTGCTTGTCGAGCGATGAAAGATGAAAACGCGCGAGCAACGCCTCCACTCTCGTTTCCAGTTCCTGTTCAGGACGATTTTGCAGCCGCAAACTATAAGCCACTTCGTCATACACGGAATTCGTCACGAATTGAAATTCTGGATTTTGAAAGACGAACGTCAACGCTTCAGGAAGTTTCTTCACTTTTTTACTGAAGAGCTCGTAAGTTCCTGAAGTCTTAATGAACTTCATGAGTGCGTAAAGAAGGGTTGATTTCCCTGCTCCATTTTCACCCGTAATCGCAATCCATTCGCCTCTTTTTACGATAGTGTTCTCAACCTCGATTTTCGTTTCTTTTTGCCGGTACCCTTTGAATTGCTCAAGATGAAGAATCTCTTCATCTTGAGGGTTTACTTTTTCAGGTGAATGATAGTCGTTCCAAACACCTGGGTACCAAATCCCTTGCGTTCTCATCGTTTCCTTGTGAAGAGTGAGAACTTGTTCTTTCGGACCATCCGCAATCATCTCTCCTTTTTCGTCAAAGAGAATGATTCTGTCGATGAGGTCAATCACATGCTCCAGCTTGTGCTCAACGACGATAAGCGTCTTGTCTGCGCTGACCTTTTTTACCGTATTCCAGATGCTTGCCGTTCCTTCTTGGTCGAGTAACGCTGTCGGCTCATCGAGAAACAAGACGTCTGGCTCCAGTGCTAACACTGACGCGATTGCGAGACGTTGCTTCATCCCACCAGACAATGTGTGGATGTTTTGATGGATGTCATCAAACTCAAGCCCTACACTCGTTAAAAGCTGTCTAATTTGGGGACGCATTTCCTCACGAGGTATTTGCAGGTTTTCAAGTACAAAGGCTATTTCCTCATCAGCATACGGCATACAAAATTGTGAATCTGGGTCTTGGAAAACATATCCCCAAGACTCCGGTAGTTTGATAGATTCAGCTTTCATCGGTACCTCTACGGAATTTGGAATAATCCCTGAGAGAACTTGAAGGAATGTCGATTTTCCACACCCAGAGGGACCGAGCAACAATACCTTTTCCCCCTCATTTATTTGAAGCGAGAGGTCTTTGAAAAGTAGCTCCTGATCACCTGGAAACTTAAGGCGCAATTTCTCTAACTTAAGCATCGTCACTCACCCCGCTTATTGATTTAACGCTTCGTAATCCTCTTTGGAAGCTGGTCTCACTAGGTTCGTCACCCCAGTTTTTTCGAGTGCTTTTACGAGTAGATAAGCTGCCACACCAGCAATTAAGATGGATCCGATGATTCTAAATCCTAGGAATAACGATAAATTCCAAAGCGCTAAGTCCTCGATGTAACCTTTATAGTAATCCATGATGATTGATCCGATCGCTGAACCGACGGCCGCTAAACTGACGACCAGCACATCCGCACGTTTATAACGGAATGCTGCGAAAACGAGTTCTGCAAAAAGTCCTTGAACGACTCCGAACAATAGCACTTCCAATCCCCATTCAGAACCGACGAGGAATTCCCCTGATGCTGCTGCCACTTCTGCTAGGAAAGCAACACCAGGCTTCCTGATAATTAGGAATGCCACTGTTGCGGCCATAAACCACATTCCATAAATGAGCTGATCAGCGTGGAGTCCGAACGGTTTTACAAAATAATAAAGCGGCCCCCAAAGTTTATACACAATCCCAAACACAATAGCGATGACGATCGTCACGAGAATATCTGTTAGCTTCAGTCCTTTATTCATGATTATTCTCCTTTACCAATTGGAAGTTGCGCCTCAATATCGACTGGCCACTTTTCTAACGTGTACGCCATATCCCAGAATTCAAATTCATATTGACTGCTTATAATAAAGTGCTCTTTCATTCGTTCACGGTCTGCTTCGGTCACCGTTTCGGCGATTTCATCGAGACGGTTGATCTGCTCCTCAACCAATGTGCGGAACCACTCACCACCATAAGCTGCTATCCACTCTTGGTAGATCGGTTCTTCTGGCTTGAAGCCCTTCATTTGCTCGCCAATTTCGTAGTACAACCAGTAACACGGTAAAATGGCAGCGATAATGTCACCGAGATGTCCATTGTGAGCAGCACGGTACATATGGGACGTGTACGCATAAGCTGTCGGAGCAGGCTTGAAGCTTGCTCGTTCCTCATCCGTTATACCGAGCAGTTTTGAAAATTGTTCATGAAGTGAAAGCTCAGCTTCATATGTGCCTTGGGCGTGAGACGCCATGCAAGCGGTCGTCTTCATGTCTTGAGACTTTGCGGCTCCGAGTGCCTGGACTTTTGCAAAATGAGATAAGTAATACGCATCCTGTAGTACGTAATAACGGAAATTTTCAAGTGGTAATGACCCACCTGCAATTCCAGTTACGAATGGATGCTTGAAGCTAGCCTCCCAGATTGGGTCTGCTACTTTCCTAACGTACTGTGAAAAAGACATATGAAACCTCTCCTTTTATCCAGACGACCCACTATTACCGAAAGACGCAATCACTCTGACTAGCTTGATGGTCACTCGAAGAACACCGAGGAGGCAACAAGTTATCTGAAGTGATCCAAGGAGCTAGAAAAAGCTTCTAGCAAATAAAAAACCACTTTCCATATTCAGGAAAGTGGTTGTAAGTTTGTTCGGCATAAGTCGGTATGTAACTTCTAACCACCACTTCCCTACGCTGGTATCAACCAGATCAGGTTCCAAGGGTCTTAAAGCTATACTCTAATCTCAGCCTTTATGAGAAGGCACCCCTAGTGGATCGTCTATTAAATTATTTTTCGATGTAATCGTACCACGTATATTTAGTTTGTCAAATTAATAATGTGAAAATCGCTCATTAGAGCGATTTTTTCCGAATTGATTTTGGTTGAATCGGTCGGGAAATTCAGATATGAACGATAAACGAATTATATGCACGATAATTTTGATATTTGCACGATAAACAGAATTTATGCACGATAATTTTGATATTTGCACGATAAATTGATTTTATGCACAAAAAAAGATCCACTCAGCTTCTGAGCAGATCTTCTTATTTCACGAGTGAATTTTTGAATGCGTAGATCACTGCTTGCGTCCGATCTTGCACTTCGAGCTTCTCCAATATGTTGCTGACATGTGTTTTCACCGTTTTCAGTGCAATGACGAGCTGATCCGCGATTTCCTGATTCGTTTTTCCTTCAGTCATGAGCATCAACACTTCAATTTCGCGGTTCGTTAACTCTTCATGAGGAGGACGCGCATTCCCACGCCGCATTTTCGTCATCATTTTCCCTGTAACTTCGGGTTCCAAAACCATCTCACCATTATGTGTTGCGCGAACGGCATCCGCTATCTCACTTGCTTTCGACGTCTTCAACATGTAACTCGTTGCGCCACTTTCAAGCGCTGGATACACTTTTTCATCGTCTAGAAAGCTTGTCACGATTATGATCTTCGCTTCTGGCCATTGATCGACGATCCTTTTCGTCGCTTCAATTCCATCCATTTCTTTCATGACGAGATCCATCAAGATCACATCAGGGCGCAACTCCAGCACTAAATCGACTGCTTCTGCACCATCGCTTGCTTCTCCAACGACTTCGATATCCTTCTGGTTGGATAAATAAGACGATACACCGATCCGCACCATTTCGTGATCATCAGCAAATACGACCCTAATCATTGCCTTCCTCCTCCTCTCGAATAAGTGGTATGCGCACTTCTAGACGCGTTCCTTTTTTTGGTACACTTACAATCTTCATCGTGCCACCAAGCTCCAATGCCCTTTCATGCATATTTTGCAATCCGTAAGATCCAGTCTTACTTGATTCAATGTCAAATCCGACACCATCGTCCACTACGCGTAGCAAAACCGTCCCATCGCGCTCAATACAAAGCACTTCAAGCGAATCCGCTTTCGCGTGTCGGAGCGTATTCGAAATCGACTCTTGTAAAATTCGGAACAAATGATCTTCTACACCCTTTTTTAGGGGAATCGATTCAATTTTCCACTGGATTTCAAGCGGCACTTTTTGCACGAGTTCGGTCAACAATTCCTTAATGCCTTCTTCAAGGGTTTTCCCTTTCAAAGCGACAGGTCTTAAATGTAAAAGCAAGGCGCGCATCTCAAGCTGGGATTGATGAATCATTTCCTCAATCAAATTCAATTGCTTACGCTCGTTCTCACTTTTTCCCGTTTCGGATTCATTGACTGCTGACATTAGCATAGACGCTGCAAACAGCTGCTGACTCACTGAATCATGTAGTTCACGTGCAAGGCGGTTCCGTTCTTCACTCACGACTTTTTGAATACGCTTCTCTTGATCTTCAGCACGTTCATTGGCTAATTTTTGCGATAAACGGGTTTGTTCTGAAACATGTTGCTGTACTTTATCAAGTTGCTTCCACATCACATTAATCTCTTGTGTGCTCGATTGCTGTTCTTCCACCAGGCGACCTTGTCCCATTTGTGTCAAAGCCGCCGTCAGAGCCTCTAGTTGCTTCCGCAAATAATATCCAGAGCTAAATCCGAATACTAATCCGACTAAAATACTGAGTCCAGGTGCGAATAAAATAAACGGTAAATCAAAGATCTTTCTTGTCCAAAAAAGGGACCAGTCTCCGATTGGAAATACAAGAATAAACACACTCAACAGAACGATGAACAGTGTGAAAGAGAGAGTAAAGCCTAACACGACTTGGCGCTGGATGATGCTCATGATCGTTTCACCTCAAGATCTCCGACGATCATCGAGGTGATGATCTTCACTTTTTGCTGGGCACGATCATAACCCTCTGTCTGAAAGGATACCGTTTGATTCACCATCTTTGGCTCGTTGTATCCGAGCACGCTTCCGGTTCCAGCAATCACGGAATGACTCACACTAACGTCCATTTCGTAAGGCACAAGAATCTTCACATTCCCTATGAAACTACGAATGACAATGACCGATTCGCCTTTTGGTAGTACGGTATTAGCTAAATCAATAACCGTATCGCCTATCCCACATTGAATATTTACATCCTGCCACTCATATACCTGATCCGACGTCGTCTGTCTTCCGTAAATGGTATTCTTCAAAAATGGTGTACGCTTTATCGTTGGACCGTCGCTCGCAACCGTTGGGTTTTCATGGATCACTGGTTCAATATAGGACGGTGCTTGCTTAGACTGTGCAAACCGAATCGCTGCGTAAATTAATACAGCGAAAAGTAGAAATTTAAATGCGAGTGTATTCAGGAGTGTAATCGAAAAACAAATCAATCCACCCCAAAATAGCAGCTTGCCGATTTTCGAAGCGTACTTCTTTCGACCAACGTAAATGGCTCCTGCGGCTAATGCCAGTAAGAAAAGTGGACCTGTTCCATGAAAGGAGATCTCAAGTAATAGCAAAACGATTCCGATGATCATCAACCAGCTCATTTGGTCTGTTTTTGTCCAATTCATTAGTCAGGCCCCCTTCCCATCTATATCTATGTGTAAAAAAGCGAGATGATTGAAAAGGCGTAGCAGTACCACGCCTTTCTTATTAGCATACCATTATTCATTTAAACTGTAGTAGAATTTTCCTGATTATTTAATTCTTTTTCAAGCTGGGCAATTCGAGCATCAATCGTGTGCCTGTGATAGCCTGTATTCACTTGATGCTCTAGGCGGTCAAGGTATCTCTCCATTTCATCAAACTTTGAAAATGATTTGCTCTTTGGCTCGTCTGATGCCAGCACTTTGTCCATGCGGTGATTTGCTCGCGTCATGTTTTCGCGTCCCATGATCTCCATGCGCTTAATGTACATGTCCTTCAGCTTATGCTTCATACCCTCATATTTTTGCTCAAGCTCTTCGAGGTGCTTTTCCGCTTGGTCTTTCGAAGCCTTCAGTCGCTCAGCTCTCGCACTGTACTGCTGGTATTCTTGTAAAGCAAATTGGTGTAGCTCCTCTTCACCAGCCTTGGAGGCAATCTCCGCCTGATGCTTTCTCTTTTCCGTGAGCTCAGCCGCTTTTACATACTCGCGTGTAAATTCTTCACTTAGTAGATACTGCCGTTCAACGAGCTTACGGACCTTCTCGACTTCCTTTTCACAATCCCGCAAATACTGGTTCAATAGCGCAATTGGATTTTTTCGTTCCTTTTCATCTAACATTTCATGAAAGTCAGCTTCGACCGTGTTTTTGATTCGTTTAAAAAGTTTCGCCATCGTTTCATTCTCTCCTTTTATTAGTTTCGGTTTAATTCCGCCCATTCGCGTTCAAAGTTTGTAAATGGGTCCTCATCTTCAGGTGGTGGTGATTGTACGTTGTCTTCTTTCTTCCATTCCTTGTACACGATATATAAAATGTACAGGGCAGCGAGTCCTAAGATGGCAGGTACGTTGGAAGCCGCAACACATAATGCTATGAATCCTACTACCGCCCAGAGTACTTTCTTGGATGTTTGATCTGTTTTGGTGAATTGTTTGACTGAGTAGTATAGGACGACAAGGCTGATCGCAAGCCCGATCATAGGACCGAGATTTGCGAATGCGATGATTGCAGCGACTGCTCCTAGGATAAAGAGTCCAATCTTTTTCATCGTTTCTGTTCCCTCCTTCTTTTCTTGTTTCTATCGTACCTCGGTTACTGTTTAGGTATAAGGAGCCTCAGCTTTAACTTTCACTAAGACTTGAGGCGTAGTGTGGCATCCGTTTTAGGAAGGGTTGGACAAAAAGGTGGAGTACAAAACAAAAAAACACCCACCACATTGCGTGGTGAGTGCGAAAGACTCGTGTTTTACTTTTATTTAAATGATTTGACGCCTAGATAATGATCCTGCCAATAATCGATGCTTAAATCAGACACTTCTACTCCATCAGACCCAGCATGAATCATCTTATCGTCGCCAATGTAAATACCACTGTGGGAAGCACCTTCTGTATCATATGTGCCTTCGAAAAAGACAACATCCCCGACTTCTGGTGAATCTACTGTTTCACCATCGTATTTCCACATGTCATCTTCAACTCGGTGGAGATCAACTCCTGCTTCTCCAAATACGTATTGGATGAAGCCGCTGCTATCAAAGCCTTCTGGGGTTGTCCCTCCCCATACATATGGTGTTCCAATTACACTTTCAGCTATTTCAACAACGTCAGATTCTGAAGCTTGGTCATCTGATTCGTTGGTAGTGTCTTCAAGTTCAACTGAATTTGAAGATGATGCGGAAGATAAAGCTTCTATTGTTTCAGGACCTGCTACGCCGTCTGTCGTCAGACCTTTTTCGGCTTGGAAATCCTCTACTGAATCCTCTGTAATCGGTCCATAAATGCCATCAAGGTTATATGTATAATAACCTAGCGCTTCTAATTCAGTCTGAAGATCTTCTACTGCTTCACTCCGATCTCCATTTTCTAGAACCGTTGTTTCTTCTACATCTTTGCTAGTATCCTTTTGTTCGGTAGGCATTGAGTCAGCATTCGCCAGCACACCGCTACTTAAAACGGGGGATAGCGCCATAGTCGTGACTAAAGCCGATGAAATCACATATTTTCTTGCAGACGATCTTGATGTAAACATTGAATTCCTCCTTGATGAATCTTTGTTTATTAATCGTGCTGAATCGGTTTGAGAAAAACTGAGTTCTTCAAACCAATTCCAAGTCTATCAGAGGAACACTGTAAAGAGGTTGCTGTGGCATTAAGAGGATATATTAATCTGTTTACACTGAAAAATCCCCGCAACAGTAAGCATTTTAGTGTTTATTTTCATTTTAAGAATATAAAAAGCACCCACCACATTGCGGGATGAGTGCTTCGTTTGTCATATATATGGTTGATCCTGATAAAAATAGTTGGGTTTGACAATTTTGTTCTTGTAAGGTTTATGAAAAATATGGGTTGTAGCTGGAGAAACGGGTGGAATGAGCCAAACCCAGTTACCTGTCACGTTTCTACCGCTCGATTGTTCTTTCTCTTCAAACTTCTTGAATTGTTGTGCGGCAGTATGGTGATCAACGATACTCACGCCATCTGCCTTGAACGAATGGAGCACGGCTACATTCAACTCAACCAATGCACGATCTTTCCAAAGCGTAATGTTCGTACTCACATCCAAATCCAATATGGAAGCGACCTTTGGCAACAAATCATATCGATCTTGATCTGCGAGATTTCGTGCTCCAATTTCCGTCCCCATATACCAACCGTTAAATGGTGCTGCCACATACTCGATGCCACCAATCTCAAGCTTCATATCGGAGATCATCGGGACGCCGTACCACTTCACATTCAAATCTTCAAAAGCTGGGTACTGTGGATGGCGAATGTGGACCTCGAGCACTTTGTCCCTAGGAATCTCAAACCATTGAGGCTCATCCTCCCCGGTCTGCACAACGAGAGGCAAGACATCAAAATGTGTCCCTTCACCTTGCCAACCAAGCTCTATACATTTTTTCGTAAATTCAATGGATGCTGGATCACCGATGAAACCATGTTCCGTCTCATAACCTGCATAGCGTAAGAGTTGATGATTCCATACCCGAACTTGATCGGCACCATTTTTACGAGGTTTGAAAATCGTAATTGTTGAACGGATTTTCCCGCCGTTTGTCGCATAATCGATATGTTCAAGTAGCGCGTCTCTCACATCAACGGCAGTCTCCACATCGCGTGCATCGATGACTTTCAAGCTTTCCCAGAATAGCCTACCAATGCATTTATTACTATTCCGCCAAGCAACTCGAGCTCCGTATTCTAGCTCTTCATATGTATGTTCATAATGACCGCTCAACTCAATCTCGGTCATCACTTTATCTATTCGTTCATCGATTTCCCCTTCAGGTTTCCCGAGCTCTGTATAACAATTCGTGATGAATTCTACTGCTTCTTGCTTCAAATGTATGTTCAAGTCATTAACCTCCATAAAAGCTTCACACTAACTATACCATCCCTTAATCACACTTATGAAATACTTGAACCGGGTTTCCATGATATACTATGTCCAGAAACTATTGTATGCAGAAAGGTGTTAATCAATATGAACGGGCAAAACCGCACAAACATAAAACCTGGAATTGAAGTCGATATCGTCCTTAAGCAGAATCAACGGACCGGAAAGCTTACGAGAGGTACGGTAAAAGACATCCTTACTAAATCAAGCTCACATCCACATGGTATCAAAGTACGTCTTCAAGACGGTCAAGTCGGTCGCGTAAAAGAGATCATCAACACAGAAGAAAGCTGACCAATTGGTCAGCTTTCTTGGTTACTTTTTATGAAATAAGTACAATCCGAATCCGAGTGTGTCTCGTCCCCACCGTAGATACGTATTGCGCCATTTGCTAATTCGATCACTCATCCAATCAACATCGCTGTCATCTTCGTTTTCAAGACAATACTTTTCGATGGATGATGAATACAACCATTCATAAGCATCCCATTCATCCTCGTTCGTAACAGATGCCCACATTGGCACTAATCCGAGATCTTCTCCGACTTGTATGTTTCCTGCATGGGTATAGAGCTCTTCTTCCTTTGCGCCAAGTGCGTCCAAGTATGCTGCATGAGGTGTTTTCTTCCAATAGCCTTCTCCAACGAGAATGGATCCACCAGGCTTAACTGCGGCATACATTTGCTCCAAGGTGGATTGATAATCACCAATTGCATGTGTCGCTCCTATACAAATCGCTACATCAAATGCTTCATCGTATTGATGGATCACCTTTTTGGCATCATCATTTAATATCGTCAATCTTCCGGTATCAATACGAGGCCATGCTATTTCACGCGCCTCTTTAATAAATGCTTCTTCAATTTCAATTGCTGTTCCAAACAATTCATGTTTTTCTATGATATCGATCAAGATCCCACATTTTCCAGCACCGATATCGAGTACTTCAGCATCTTTCTTAAAAGGGATCCGCTCTAGTACCTTCAATAATTTTTCCTGACTAACTGGATTACAAATTTGATGGTTTTGATGCGCAATCACTGAAAACTTGTTCTCCACAAGCTTCTCCCCTTTCCACTACTTTTCGTCGACGAGTTCACCTGCGTAGAACGTCTTTTTCTCTAGTGTAAGGTCAAGCTTATTCACAATTCGCTTCAATACTTTCTCCTCACCAGGTGTGACGAGTGATACAATTGTTCCGCTTGCTCCAGCTCGCCCTGTGCGCCCCGCTCTATGAAGATACTGATCCTCATCCTCAGCTGTATCCACTTGGATCACATGGGTCAATCCTTTAATATCAAGACCTCTTGCGGCAACATCCGTTGCAAGCAATAAGTTCGACTTCCCGTCACGAAATTGTTGCAAGGCGTTTTGGCGTTCAATCTTCTTCATTTCACTATGCAATACATCCACTGGAATGCGGTTGTACTCAAGCTTCTCAGTCATAACCGATAGTTCTCCGATGTCCTTACCGAAAGCGAGACCTTTCATGTTTTTCAATCTTGACAGCTTTTCAAGGTTTTTCACTTTATCTCGGCGATCACATACGACATACACGTGATCGACTTTACCGTTCTTTTGCGGTGTACGATTGACCTTCAACACTTGAGGATCTTTCATGAAACTACGTCCGACTTCCTCTGTCTTTGGTGGTAATGTTGCAGAAAACAACAACACTTGCCGCTCACTTAAGGTCGATTTGATGATCGACTGGATCGTCTTGTTATGCTCGGGAACGAGAAGTTGATCACCTTCATCCAGTACGATCGTCTTCACTTCATGCATTTTCAGCTTCTTCGTCTTAATCAATTCTTCTACACGACCAGGCGTCCCAATAATAATTTGCGGATGTTTCTTCTTGAGCTTTTCAATTTGGCGCTTCACGTTTGCGCCACCGATCATCGATGCACCTGAAATTCCGCTACCTTCTGCCCACTTCTGTACCTCTTCAAAGATTTGCATGACTAACTCGCGAGAAGAAGCCATGATCAAAGCTTGAGGATCTTTTTGGTTAGGGTCTATTTTTTCTAGAATCGGTAGCAAATATGCGAGTGTTTTTCCTGTTCCGGTAGGTGATTCAGCAATGACATCGCCACCATCCAAAATTTCCGGGATTGCATCTGTTTGTATTTTAGTAGGTTCTTTAAATTGAGATTTTTCCCATGCCTTTTGTAAAAAAGGATTGGTTATATTCAATGTTTCTAATGTATTTGACATTTTCATTTCTCCTCTACTGAAAGGGATTGTTCCAGTTCTATTCTAGGCAGTTTGCCAAGTTCACATACAAACCGCTTCATTACTAGCCTACACCATGTCTCTCTTTATGGATAGGGTCACAGTTCATAGAGGATAAAAAAGGTACATAACAAAGGTGAACTAAGTTTTTACAAGAAGTAATAACGGGTACAGGAATACTAAAAGGAGGGGTAAAGGAATGAATATCGTTGTATTAGGTGCAGGTGCGCTTGGGGCTTATTTTGGAGCAAGGTGTGAGGAAGCAGGTCATCCTGTGCAATTCCTCGTAAGATATAATCGTGCCGAACAGTTAAGGAAGAACGGCTTGAAAATTCAAAGCCCTAATGGAGATTATCAAGTATCAAACCTGAATATCGTCGAAGACACAAAAGACATTGAGCAAGCGGATGTTGTCATCCTTGCGGTAAAAGGATATCACTTGAATGAAGAATTGCTGTCGAATTTGAAAGCACTCGTCCAGAAAGGGGCTCGTGTACTTCCACTCTTGAACGGAATCGAGCATATTCAGTTTTTACAAGATGAACTAGGTGAAGAGAACGTACTAGGAGGGTTGTCCTACATCATTTCAACCTTAGATGACAACGGTCATGTCATTCATTCAAGCGCTCAACATGATTTAATATTCGGTCCACTCCATCCCTCTCAGACGGAACTGTGTAATGAACTTGAAACGGTATTCGACCAAGCTAACATGGCTGGTGTATTAAGCAGCAATATTCTACTCGGTTTGTGGAATAAATATATGGTCATTACCGCTTTTTCTGGTGTAACAACAGCCGGCGATTTAACGCTCGGTACAATCAGAGAAACATCGAATACGATGCGGTTAGCAGAAGAGGTCTTGCATGAAGTTAAACTCCTCGCCATTGCGAAAGGGGTTAATTTGAATAACGATCACATTGAAAAAGCGAAGGAATTACTAAGTGGATTTCCAAGTGAGGCGACGTCTTCTATGCATCAAGACCGTAGGAAAGGCATGCAAATTGAGGCCGATCATCTGCTTGGCGGGGCCTTGCGATTAGCTGCACAAGAAGGTTTAAAGCTCCCGCATATCGAAACGTTATATGCACTCGTAAAACCATATGAATTGAAGATGCAATGATCAGACCATATGATTCGGAAATCTAGAAATGGTGTCGACACAAAAGTTTTTAAAGGTATATGACTCTCCTTCCCGAATTCTATTCATTAAGTATTTAATAGGGTATAGGGGGGATGTTACGTGAAGATTACGATGAATGAAGTTTTTAAGAAGGAAAAGAGTATTCATGTTTTGTATGCTTATTCTGGTAGAGAAAATTACATCAAGCAAGTTGTCAATTTTATTCAAGAAGGAATTCGTGCTGGAGACTACGTCATTTTAATTGAAAATGATCCAGTCTATCGAATGGTTGAACAAGAATTAAAGCAAAAGCTACCGAAAGAACACATGCAATTTGTCCATCGTGTAAACAGTTTTGATTTCTATTTCTCAAGCGGAAGTTACCATCCACCAGCGATTGTTGAATATTTCAATCAAGTGATACAGCCATACTTAGATAATAATACTTCATTTCGAGCATGGGCTCACGTAGAATGGGCAAGTGTTGATGAACCTCTGCACATTATTGAAGATCTTGAAAGAACTGTAGACGACGCCGTAAAACACCTATCGTTCCCGTTAACTTGTGCTTATGAAAGTGATCGAATGCCAGACTTCCTCAAAAAGATTTTGATGGAAACACATCCATATATTCTAATGGAAGATGATTTTATTCCATCCAAACAATACAAACAGAGAATTGATACGAATTAAAAGAAAAGAACCTTCTCAAATTTGCGAGAAGGTTCTTTTACTTTTATTCAGGTTGAATCGTCTCTTTCTTTCGTTTCTCCGTGTATTCTTTAGCAAGCTTGACTGTCTTCGAAATGACCTTTTGAACATCAATGCCTTTTTTCCTTAGGTTCTCGATATGAATGTCTGTACTCGTCATGCCTCTCAAACACTCCAATCATTTTAGAAGATTTTTAGCCGTCCAGTTTGTATCTCTAATGTTTGTATACCCCAAAAGCAAACGGTTAACCCTGTAATTCTAAGATTCTTGAAACTCTTTTACTGCATACGTATGAAACGTTGAAAAAGTTGCATGCTTTTCTATAAGTTTTTTTCAGTAGTTAATGGGCGTTGAAGAAGAAGTTTATAGGTTCAGCACAAGAGCAACTAAAGTCCAGTCTTCGGCACGCCTCGACTTTACTACGTTTTCTTTATCTTAATTTTATCACAAATATGAGGGCATTGTGCTTGAACTTTTTATGTACAATTCTATTTTTATTCTTATATATTTCGTTCGATTTTACTATTTTGTGGCATTCATGTATTTAATAAATTTATTTTCGGGTATGTAAATAGAAAAATATTTTTGAACGATAATGGAAGGAGTAATTTTGTGGATCTTTTTACATGGTTAGAAACTTGGGTTGGTCATATTTCAAATTTTTTATGGACATACATTTTGGCTGCGTTACTTATTTCAGCCGGCATATTCCTTACAATCAGACTTAGATTCTTTCAATTTCGCTTTTTCGGACATGTCTTGAATCAAACAATCGGACAGATTTTCAAGAAAAGAAAGCACGAAGGTACAATTACTCCATTCCAAGCCTTCACCTCAGCTCTGGCTTCAACAGCTGGTGCAACAAACATCGTAGGTGTTCCTGTTGCTATAGCCTTAGGAGGTCCGGGTGCTTTATTTTGGATGTGGCTTGTTGCATTGATCGGAATGGCAACCAAATACTCTGAAATTATGCTTGGCGTAAAGTATAGGGAGAAAAGTAAAAATGGGACATGGGTCGGAGGACCACAATATTATATCAAGAAAGCACTTGGTTGGGATAAGGTAGCTGCAGCATTTGCGTTCTTCCTAATGATTGAAGCCATCCCTAGTTTAATGGTTCAGTCTAACTCAATTACAACACAAGTCGAAGGCGCTTTTGGCTGGCCTACTGAAATCACGGGCATCATCATGTGCGTACTCGTCGCTCTCGTTGTCTTTGGCGGTATTAAAAGAATTGCAAAAGTAACAGACAAGCTTGTCCCATTCATGGTACTTACATACTTAACTGGTGCTTTAGTTGTTATTTTTATAAATGTTGATGCACTTCCAAATGTATTTGGCTTAATCTTTTCATCTGCATTTACACCTATTTCCGCAACGGGGGGATTTGCCGGTGCAGGCCTAGCACAAGCTCTACGATGGGGAATTGCACGCGGCCTTTACTCAAACGAAGCTGGATTAGGAACTGCACCTATCACACATGCTGCTGCCCAGACTGATCATCCAGCAAGACAAGGACTATGGGGTATCTTCAGCGTATTCGTTGATACAATCGTCATCTGTACTGTGTCGGGTCTTGCCGTCTTGGTAACGGGCACTTGGACTGAAGTTGAACCAAGCAATGCTTCAAATATGATCGGAACTGCGTTTGGAACTGTGATGGGTGATTCTGTAGGAGGTAGCTTTATTGCAATCTTTCTATTATTCTTCGTCATTACTACAGTAGGCGTCCTGATCTTCTTTGGTGAAAAACAGGCTGAATATTTATTTGGGCTGAAATTTTCAAAATGGATGAGATTCATCTATATTGGAGCAATCTATGTCGGCGCAATAGGCGGCTTACAGTTCGTCTGGCAGTTCCTTGATCTGTTACTCGCATTTGTACTCGTCTGCAACGTCATCCCTCTACTATTCTTACACAAAGAAATACGGGCGATGACCGACGATTACATTGAGCGAATCTATCGCAATAAAGAAGGAAAGTCATCTATCGAACTATTCTCCGATCAGGATGTAGGTTGAAATGATAGAGTCTGCTAGAAAGCAGGCTCTATTTTTTGTTTCTACCATTTCTCCTTACTTGGAGTCTGCTCCTCTAGCATTTCGATGATTTGTTCGTTTTGTTCGGTCTGTTCTTCGAGCAATTCTTTTATATCCTTAAGTAAATTGAGCCCTGTATAGGCTACATATGCACCACCCGCAACGAGCAAGATCTGAACGATATTCAACACATACTTTGCCTCCTTATCGCACGCTATTACTTATATAATTGTCCATAAAGATGGAAAACCCTGCTATCGAATCACTTTAAAATCCATCCATTCTGGAGGAATGAGCTGTTGGTATTTCGGTGTGAGGAATCGATCATCCACGAGCACAATCGTCCCGTAATCCTCTTCTGTACGGATTAGACGTCCACCAGCCTGAAGAACCTTGTTCATTCCAGGATACACATATGCGTAGTCATAGCCGTTCTTTTCATTTTTCGTGAAATAGTCCTTAATAATGTTTCGCTCATCATTCAACTGAGGTAGACCAACACCGACTACTACCACACCATTCAGCCGGTCACCTTTCAGGTCTATACCTTCTGAAAATATCCCGCCCATGACGGCAAAACCGAGTAAAGACTCATCTTTTCCCTCTTCAAACTGAGCAAGAAATTCCTCCCTCTCCGCTTCGTCCATGCTGTTATTTTGAATGAGCAAGCGACAATCGAAGTCCCCTTCTTCTTCAAGTCCATCCAAAACGAGATTCATATACGCATAGGACGGGAAAAAGGTGAGGTAATTCCCTGGCCGAGTTTGAATTAAATTCTTCAACATTGATAAAATGGGTTGCACGGAACGGTCTCGATCTCTATACCTAGTGGACAGCGGTTGGATGAACACGTCTGCATTTTCTTTTGCGAATGGGGAAGGGATCGAAACCACATAGTCCTCTTCTTTCGCCCCTAGCATATCTTTGAAATAAGAAATGGGTGATAATGTCGCTGAGAAATAAACCTTTGAACGATAACCTTTGCCGAACTGCTGTAGCAAATGTGAGGGGTCTATGCAAAAAAGCTTCAGCTTCACTTCGCTTCTTTCATATTCAACGAAAGTCACGTACCGTTCATCGTAAAGCTCCGCGATTCGGACGAAATTTTTCGCAGAAAAATATGCTTCCAGCAGCTCTTCTTGCTCTTCACCTGTCTTTTGTTCGATAAGCTCTTTTTCCGCTTCTGACACAAACGTATCCAGGAGAACGATAAAATCTTCTGGGAGTTCCTCAGCCACACTGGAACGCTTGTCGCCACAGCGTTTTTTTATTGCAAGTAGCTCTTCATTAATCGATTTGGCAGTTTCGTAGATTCCGGGATTCGCTTCTTTAAATGATCGCTTCAACTGTAGAAAGACGGACTTAAACAGCTCTGCAGAAAACATATTTCTAGCACGGTCAACAAGGTTGTGGGCTTCATCTACGAGTAAGGCTGTTTGCTTCTTCTGCTCCTCTAACAAACGCTTTAAAGAGATGCGCGGATCGAATATGTAATTATAATCACCAATCATTGCGTCAGCAGTGTACGCGAGATCAAGCGAAAATTCAAAGGGGCACAACTTATGTTTATGAGCGTATACTTCAATTGTCTGGCGGTCCATCAACGTTTCGTGGGCGAGGATATCGAGAATCCCACCGTTCAGCCGGTCATAATAACCATCTGCGTACTCGCAATACTCTTTCTGACAGATCGTCTTCTCCTTGAAACAGACTTTATCTTTGGCTGTAATTGTGACAGAACTTAGCTCAAGTCCTTTTTCTTTCATGAGCCTTAAGGTGTCTTCTGCTGCTGTTCGTGTAATCGTTTTTGCTGTTAAATAAAACATACGCTCAAGGTGCCCTTCACCCATCGCTTTAACCGCTGGAAAAATCGTCGAAATTGTTTTACCTGTTCCAGTCGGTGCATTCGCAAACAAGTCCTGCTGATCAGCAATCGATTTGTAAACCGTACCCGCAAACTTCCGCTGTCCTGCGCGATAAGCACCAAAAGGAAAGTCTAGCTGTTGGATGCTCTCATTCCGTTTTTCTTTTTTATCTAATAGGAGTGTTGCATAAGGTTCAAACTTGCCAATGACATCCATAACAAAATCTTTTAACGCTTGAAAAGAGTATTGCTGCACGAATTGCTTTTTCTCTTCCGTCTCCACATGGACATAGGTTAGCTGGACGTTTATTGATTCTAATTGATGATCAAGTGCATAAATGTACGCGTAAAATTTCGCCTGTGCCCAGTGGACAGGATTGGAATCCGCTTCAATAACGGACAATTCGCCACGTGTCGATTTGATTTCATCTATTGTGATCGTGCCATTTTCCGTTCTTAATAGGCCATCGCACCGACCTTCTATTTGGAGATTGAGGCCAGCATACTCAATGGCTGTTTTTAGCATGACCTCTTTCTCATCTGTGTCTTGATAGGTCTTCTGAATTTTTTGATGTGCAATCGTTCCGTCCGTCATCGTGCTCGCAGAACGAAAGCGATTATCGATGCTCCCACTCCGGTATACATACTCTACCAACGGCCGTACTGACATGCGGATTTGTCTAGTCATGCGAATACCCCTCACCGAACAATTTCATCTCTCTTTAGTTTAACTGAAAACACACGTTCGACCAAATGTTGCTTTTGCGTAGTATAAAAGTACTGAATTCCACGAGTGTTGCTGAAAGTTCCCCAAGTACTCATTAAAGTTACACAAATGGACCAGAAAGTTCCCCAAGTACACATGAAAGTTACACAAGTGAGCGGCTATTTTTCACAAAAAAATAAGTGCATGTCCCTATTCATGCACTTCGTTGACTAATAATGGTGGTCCATCGTAACAGAACTGACAGTATTCGTAGCCTTTTACCATTAATATATTTATTTTTTCCTCAAAATCTTCACCTGTTCGTTTGTTTAATGGGATTTGCGGGAGGTCGCATTTATCCCCTACGAACGCACTTCGATGAATCCTTTTATGTTTATGGTCGATTAAATACTTCGCCATAATAGCCCCCTTTTTCAATTGTATATTCTGTTTTGACGAAACAAAGCAATGTCTTTTACTGGTCGGTCCCTAGTTACACTGCTACGGATTGGTGTGAACATCATACTTTTTCAAAAAACAAAAAAAGCCGCAAAGGAATTGTACTCCTCTACGGCTTATGTCCAGCTCTATTGTCTGGCTCATTTCCACCATCTATTCGTTTGGCTTTAATATTAATACAGTATAGCTTTGATCTTTATTAAAGTTCCAATCTATGAAGTAATCTTCAACCTCAGATTCAATCTGAGATGAGATATTTTTGACATTCAGCATATGTTTTTCAATCTTATCCTTTGATTTACGTAGTATTTCTCGGTGACCATCTTTTATCAACTGCTTTTCGATCTCTACAAGGATGCCTTCCCTTAAAACAATCAACGTCCGAGAGTTGATTTTCCATGATCTTATTCGTTCAGGTCGTTTCTCAACTTGTTCACTCATTAAGATGACCTCATCATGGACGGTGTCTTTTCCAGGAAAAGTGTCTTGAGAGTCTTCAGCTGAAAGTGATCCTACACCTAAGAACATACCAGATTGATTTTCTAATGACCAATCATAATATAATTCTTCAATACTTATCTCTGTGACCTCTTCAATATAGGCGCTAATTTCATCACCAATCTTGTCCATCACGAAATCCCGTGTTTTCTTTAACGTTTTCTCGTGATTTTCACTATAAAGAACACGTTCTGTCGCTGATAAGAAACCTTTCACATAAATAGTGACAAACGGATCGGAAATAGATACATAAACCGAACCTGGTCCTTTACCAAAGTGATCTCGTAATAATTTACCTACATAACTAGAGATATCCGATTGTTTCGTCTTTAACTCATTTGGAGACGGAAGCGTCATTTCCTCCATCCTTTCTATAGTGTAAAGGCTATGTACTCATTTGTAAAAAGTAATGGGTCGACTCACTTAAGTTACCTCTATAAATACCCCTCTATACGAATTACAAACCTAATTTCCAGATACTAGCTCGACAGTAGGCTCTATAATAGGTAAAAATACGGTCACTTCAGTTCCGACTTCAAGCTTACTTTCATACTTCACTCGCCCACCAATCGACTCAATAATCCTTAATGAAACCGTCGTTCCTAAGCCTGTTCCTTTATCCTTCGTCGTGTAAAACAACGTACCAATTCGCTTGACCTGTTCAGGTGTCATTCCTTTTCCAGTGTCCTTTACAGACAATCGTGCATATTGGGGATGGTTGGTCAGCTTAATCGAAACCATACCACCATCATCCGTCGCTTCAATCGCATTTTTCACGAAATTTACGATGGCTTGTTTCAGTTGATTTCGGTCGGTTTTAATCGTACATCTTGTATCCAGATCGATATCTAGTTGCACCCCTTGCTTTAAAGCTAGCGGCTCCATCAGAAATAACACTTCATAAATGATGTCAGATAACTGGCACTCCTCAATTTTCTTGAATTCAGGCTTTGCAAAGTTCAAATAATCATTAATAATAGCTTCCGCTCGGCCAAGCTCGCTTAACACAAGTGGAATATATTGCGTATGATCATCTTTATTCTCCTTTTTCATCAGTTGAAGAAATCCTTTCACGACAGTGAGTGGGTTACGAACTTCATGGGCAATCGACGCAGCTAATTCTCCTAGGGTATTCAGCTTCTCCGATCGTTGAATTTCCGCCTTCATTAGCTTTCGTTCAATAACCATCTCATTCAACATGGCAGCAAAACCAATGCCGATGATCTGAATTGCCCCAAAAAGTGTGATGTTCACCCATATTTCATTACTAGTCTCAAATCCTGCAGTCAACAAATACGAAACTAAAATTCCGAGCATCACTATTGCTGGCCAGGCACCGACGATAATCGCCATCCGTACCCTTTTCTTTGGCTGGTCGTTCATGAATTTCCTTGAGAAAACAAAAGGAACGATTGCTGCAATCGTAGCACTTATGTATCCGAATAGGAGCGCATCTCCTCCTAGTACTGTTCGAGTGATAATGATGACGACAAAAACGATTGCACCAGAAATCGGTCCTCCATACAGGCTTGCAAGCACAAGCGGCACATAACGGAAGTCCCAAAACAAATCATAACTAAAATAAGCAAAGACCATGCAGAGACAAGCAGCTGCACCATGAAGGATGCCATAAATATAGGGATATTGCTTGTCCTTACTTTTCTCAAATAAAACACCATAGACTAAAACAGGAGCAAGAAAAATCAAAACATGCAGCAAAAGCTTTTCGGCAAGCATGGGAACCTCCAAAGTCATTTTATATACATATGGATAAAATACGACATATGTCATGATTTTCCTTTTTGTAATAGTAGTATTTATTGTCGAAGTTTACTGCGGAGTATCGACTCACTCTTATATAGCGTCTCAATATGCGTTCCTTCAACCGTATATTGATCTCCGTCTAACAGAAAAACACTATCGAGAACCGCATCGCCATCACCGATATTGGTATAAGCTCCTCCAATCACCTTTCCGTCTGCCCATTGAATGATTGACTGGGACGAGACAACTTCTAAGTACTTGATCGTCTCTTCTTCCGTTCCTGCAATTAGTGTGACATCAATATTCCTATTTTGGATGATGTCTCGATTTGCATTTAGTTGATCAAGCCACTTGTTTTGTGATTTCATACCGAAATAATCAACAAACGTCCTATCCCCATTATTGTTCATAATCAAATAGTTACCATAATCAACGCTTGGCATAATATCTTGAAGACCTTTAAAATGGGTGTGAATGACTTCGATCTTGTTCGATTTGTAGCGTTTACTTAAGTAGGTAAGATACATCTTCATATAGAAATGGACAAAATTAAACTTACCTGACGTGCTTAGTGGTAGTTCCCCACCCGTCCAATAGCTATAATTTGGTGGTGATCCTGCGTTCGGCGTGCAAAGTATAACTAGCTTATCTACATCATTCTTATACGTCGTGCTTTGAACATAAGCACGAGAAACGAGTCCACCCATGCTGTGACAGACGATATTCACCTGATTTGAACCTGTTTTTTCCTTTGCTTGAGCAATCGTTTTTAATAAATAATGGCTTGAAGAATGCTCAATTCGTTGGCTCCAATCGTAAAAGCAAATAAATAAATTGTGATTCCTTCGATACCCCATCGTTTCGAGCGTTAAGATGAACGGCTCATAAACCATTCCAGCTAAACCGAAACTCCAATCACCTGTACCAGGAACAATGGTATTGCTCATCGACCCAAACAATCCTGGAACAAACACGACAGGAGTTTTCTTGAGTGATAGGCTACTCACGAATTGACCTCCTCAAAAAAAGTACTATGTAAAAGAATATGCATTCAAGCTTGCCTAAAGAATGATTAGATGTGTACTTCATTTCCCTTAAGCCTTCTACACATATAATTCAAAGCTCCCAAACAAAAAGACGGGCTCAAAAGGAGCCTGTCCCGTCCAATTACTATTCCATATCGTCAGCAAAATCAAAGTCATTTTCATTCAGCATTTCTTCATCTAGCATATCTTCCATAGCGTCGTCGTCCATCATTCTTCTTCGTCCTGCTGATGCTGTTGCGGTTGCTTTCGCACCTCTACCAGATGCTGCCGCTGCTGCCGCTGCTGCTCCTCTTCCTGAAGCTGCCGCCGCCGCTGCTGCCGCTCCTTTTCTGCGGCCATTATTCATCATTTCACCAGCTACATCGTTGTTATTTCGTCCCATACAATCACCTCCTTGCTCTATTAGTATATTGCGCATCAATCTAATAGAAACGGCGCTTGTCCATTTCTATTAAAAATGGATTATATAATAGATTTATAAAGATGGAGGTGCTGTAATCGTCCGAACATTCATTGCATAAGCAGGAATAATGTCTTCATCCGCTACTGCAGCTGATGCTGATGCTGATAAGTCATCCCCTATCGCAACGGATACCGCAGCAATAATATCATCTTCTTGCACCACCGCAGCTGATGCATCTGAACCCTCTTTAATGTTTTCCATCGCGGATTCTACTGCCTGGTCAATGACAGCACGAACTCTCTCATTACGATTCCAAAAGCCCATACGTTCAAGCCTCCTTTATGTTTGACTAGTATTAGTATAGATAGAATTAAGAGATGTGGAACGGCGAAAAGACTAGTTTAATAGAATAAAATGATAGTTTTGAGTGAAATTTATTAAAAGAATCCCAATACATTGATGAATCGATTATAATGGTAAAAAATAGATATTAAGGCGTGGTGACCTAGATGACTCGACTGAGAAAAGTGGTTCTAACCGTGATTTTCCTTGTGGGATTAGTGGGAGTTTTCATATTCCAATTTCGAGACGGAATTATTCTTGATTCGTTAGGCTTCCATTTTGATAACCCTTTTATAGAAACAGTTGATGTTCCTCACCTATATTCGACAGTGGATCGGAACAACAACGGGGTTGCAGACCCGGTCGATGTCGTGAAAGCAGCCAGAAAAGAAGTGACTCAACGTACAACCTATGAAAGTAACTACTATGCAGGGGGTTATCCACCCGATGATGAAGGTGTTTGTACGGATGTTGTCTGGAGAGGACTGTTTGGTGCAGATATTTCATTGAAGGATTTGATGGATGAGGACATTGCAGCAAATCCTGAACTTTACCCACGAGTGAATGGCAAGCCTGATTCGAACATCGACTTCAGACGAGTACCCAATCAAAATGTGTACTTCCAGCGGTTTGCAGAGTCTTTAACGACTGAATTAATCCCTGGTGATGTAGAGAATCTCAAGGAGTGGCAGCCTGGCGATATCGTCGTGTTTCTTGACGGTTTCCATCATGTAGCACTTATCTCAGATAAACGAGCTCGGGACGGAACACCTTACGTCATTCATAACAATCAACCCTTCGCCGCCGAAGTGAAACTTTCTTCGTTCCGGACCCCGATTGCTGGGCATTATAGGTGGAATTTTTAGAAGGGAAATTACAAAATACTTATTTTTTGTTCCTTATTTTCCCCCACCCTTCTTTTATTAAAACTACAATGACAGGTACAATTGGGAAAAATGGACCTGTTAATTCATAAAAATTAGTATAATAAAGACAACCATATGTACTGAGGGAGTAAGTATAAATTGAGTTTCTTAACATTGCTACTAACTTGTTTAATTACTTCATTATTAATTTCCATCTACTAATCACCTCTATACTTTTATCGGTTTTTGTTTTGAAATGTGTATAAACAAAAACCCACACTAAAAATAGTGTGGGTTAAGAAAATTTACTAAGATTAACTTGCTTTTAAATTGTTACTGCGCTTTTCGCCTTTTTTTCTGCGTCTGAAAATCTTCTTAAATCCTCTTCCGATGTCTGCATATAACAAATATACACCTGGGATTAGGACAAGAGTTATCATCGTTGCGAACAACAATCCAGAGATGACGACAATGGCAAGTGGCGCTTGGTAATTCCCTGAAGCACCAGATGCAAATGCTAATGGCATCATCGCCCCTGCGGTCGTTAACGTCGTCATGAAAATTGGTCTCATACGATTTTTACCAGCTTCAACAAGCGCTCCTGCGGCATCGTACCCTTCATTCCTAAGTTGTTTCGTACGATCAATCAACAAGATTGCGTTATTTAACACAATACCGATTAACATGATGACACCCATTCCAGACATCGTACTCAGCTCACTCTGTGTGATGAAGAGTCCGATAATGACACCAACGACTGTCATTGGAATAACCGACATGACGACTAGTGGATGTACTAGATTGTTGAATTGAATCGCCATCACAACATACACGAGGAAGATCGCGATAAACAAAATCATCAGCATCTCTTGAATCAGCTCTTGCTGCTGCTCGAGATCACCTGCCGTTGAAACGGTATAGCCTGCAGGAGCTTTATAATCATCAATCACTTTTTGAACGTCACGATTGATGGATCCGAGGTCACGGTTTTCGATGTCTGCCGAAAGGGTGACGTAACGCTCTCCATCAACATGCGATATCTGATTCGGCACCTCAGCATTCTCAAACTTTATATATTTGGACAGTTTCTCCATACCACCAGGGGTGCGTATTTCCAATTCAAGTAAGTCTTTTTGAGTCGTCAGCTTTTCATTCATACCTAGCTTGATCGGTAACGTATCACCGTCAGATGTCATCTCACCGACTGGGATCGTCATCGATAATTGCTCAATCGATTGTTTAATCTGTTGAGACGTTAAGCCATCTTTTTCAATCGCGTCTTCTTTTAACACGATTTGCTGCTCAATGGACTTCCGCTCATTCGTAGTGGTAATGGCAACGATACCTTCGATCTCATTCAATTTTTTAGTAAGGTCATCTGTAATCGTTTTTAATTCCTCGAATGATTCTCCTTTTACATTGAGCTTAACCGGCGAACCGCCAGTACCCATCATTGCACCAACATCTTTTACAGGAAGGTCATCCGATAATGTGCGAAGAGATTTCATGATGTCTTCATTTACTTTATCCTGTTCTCGCGTGATATCGTCTCCTTTCGTCATATTAATTAATGCGAAGAAGAAGTTTCCATTATCAATAACGAAATGACTTTCTACATCTTTTACCGTCTCTAATCGTTCATTGATACTTTTGACGATCTCTTGACGATCATCTATCGAAACACCAGGTTCTAAGTTCACAACAATCTCTGAGTATCGATTATACATATCTGGCATAATCGTCATTGGAATTTTCGTCACAAGGAATAAAGAGCCGACAAGTACGACGAAGAACAATCCTAGCATTCCGAAACGATTTCGTTTCTTCGCCCCCATCCATGCGACCGTTTTTCCGTATCCTCGCACTAACCCGTTCTCCTTCTTACCGACCTTCTCTTTCTTCAATCGTAAGAAGTTCTCAGAAAGCGTTGGAATGAGCGTGAACGCAATCAAGACGGAACTAATTAGCGTTACCGCTATGACGACAGAAAGGATAATCATAAACTTTCCGACTTCTCCACCCATAAGTCCTATAGGCAAGAACACGACAATGGTTGTCAGCATGGAAGCAAATACAGCAGTAGCGACCTCTCTAGTTCCTTCCAATACAGCTTGCATGTTTTCGTATCCTTGTTCTTTTTTACGATAAATGGATTCAAGTATGACAATCGATGAATCGACCATCATTCCAATTCCTAACCCGAGTGCAATCAGGCTTAACATGTTGAAGCTATAGTCCAACAACCACATTGATAAAAACGTCAGCAATACCGATGTTGGAATTGACAACCCGATGATGATTGTTGCCCGTATATTGCGAAGGAATATCAACAGAATTGCGAGTGCTACGACCGCACCAATCAATATGTTGTCTGTTACACCGTTGATTGCATCTTCAACGTAATCCGCTTGAGCAACCACTTCGTTCAGTTCAAAGCCTTTCACAAGTTGATCATCACGAATCTTTGATACTTCTACACGTACAGCCTCAGCCATCTCAATTTGTGTTGCATCTGACACACGACCGATTTGAATAAAAAGAAATTCATCCGATCCTTCTTTCCATACTGATGTCGTATTCTCAGTTGGCTGCAAGTTAATATTTGCAAACGTATCAAGCGTCTCCACGCCCTTATTGGTAGGGATACGCAGATTTTTTAACTCATCTATATTTGTAAAAGTAGTATTCCAACGAAGCGTCGGCTCGTTCTCTTCATTAGAAAGTGTTCCAAGAGTAGCTTCTGAGTTCTCGCTTTGGATCAGACCAAGGATTTGACTAGGATCCAACTGATATTCTAGTAATTTATCTCGGTTAAGCTCAACGAGAACTTCCTTTTTCTCGAGACCCATAAAGTCAACTTCCCGAACCTCCGGTAATGCTTCAAGACGTGGCTTCAACACATCCTCTGCAAATGCTGTCATCTCTTCCATTGAACCGTCGGAAAGATCCATATAAAATTCAAATGGCTGGTTCGTAGACATCTTATATGTAAGAATATCTTTAACACCAGTTAGTTGAGGTTTCATCGCATTGACTGCTGACTCTACCTCTCGATACACTTCATCGCCTCGTCCACTTTCGAAAGAAAGCTGCATGCTCACTCGACCAATGTTCGTTTCCGAGTTCACATCCTCTACCCCTTCAATTCCAGAGAGCTTCTGCTCGATCGGATTTGTGATGATCCGCTCGACTTCAGCAGCATTCATCTCCCCTGCCATCACATCAATGAACGCACCATCAAAGTCAACCGGCGGCATCAATTCCTTATCGAGTTTGAGTGTTGCGAACGTACCTGTGATTAGTACGAAAACGAACAACAACCCTACAATGATTTTCCGTTCCATAAACAGTTGTAACAACCTCATCTGATTTCCCCCAAACCTTTTTTTCATTTTTTTCCAAACCCTAAGTTAAGTGTAATACTTTTGTATTACGCAAACAACCAAAAGTATTATATTTAAGGGATTATTAAGATATGCAACGAAAAAAAGCAGCTGACTTTTTAGAGAGGTTTAACTCCCTGAAAGCCAACTGCTTTATATTTATTAAATTAAAAGTTAATTTTAGTAATTCACTGCGTCATAAGAGTTAATTCGACCGTGCTTGAAGTACGTACCAGTACCACTGATGTTGTCTGCAGTATTCTCGATTGCTGCACGGATTTGAGAAGCGCTTCGGCCTTGTGCAGCTAACAATCCAGCTAGTCCTGCAACATGAGGAGCAGCCATGGAAGTACCAGACATATAAACATAACCGTTATTCGGATATGTAGAAGCAATATCTACACCAGGAGCTGCAACGTCCACCCAAGATGCTCCCCAGTTAGAGAACGATGCTAGCTGATCGTAGCGATCAACAGCTGCAACTGCTATTGCATTCGTATAAGATGCTGGTTCAAATGTAGTACTTACACCATCGTTACCTGCTGCTGCAACAACGACAGATCCTTTATTCCAAGCGTAATCCACCGCACTTTTTAACGTTTGAGAAGCACAGTCACAACCAAGTGATAGGTTAATAACTTCTGCACCTTGGTCTGCCGCGTAACGGATACCATCAGCGATATCAGCTGTTGAACCACTACCTTGTGCGTTCAATACACGTACAGCAAGGATTTTCGTATTTGGAGCCATACCCGCAACACCTTGTGCATTGTTCGTTTCAGCAGCAACCGTTCCAGCTACGTGCGTCCCATGTCCGTGAAGGTCATAAGGCGTATAATCATTATCAACGAAGTCATAGCCTAACAATACTTTACTATCTAAGTCTGGGTGGTTATAGTCTACACCAGTATCTAAGACCGCAACTTCTTGTCCACTGCTACCTTTCGTGATGTCCCAAGCTAAATCGGTATCAGTCGTTTGGAAACCGTACTGATATCCACTATAGTACGTATCGTTTGGTGTCCATGTCGCTTGGAACGTGTAGTTCGGCTCTGCGTATTCAACGTTTGGATTCTTTGATAAAGCTTTGGAAACCGCTTCTACATTTCCGACTTTCAGTACTTTGTAATCAGATTTTACAACATCGGTATCAGCAAGTTCATTTGCGCCTACCTTCTTTAGCGCGCTTTTTACGCTAGCACTCTTCGCACTGTCTTTAAACTTGACGAGCACCTCTCCTTGTACATAATGACCTTTGACATCAGAGACATTGACTGTGGACACTTTCTTCGGCGCTTCTAGTTGATCGCTAGTAGCAGCCTCCCCTACCATTGGAAATAGTGCCATCGTTGCTGCAAGTGACAATGTAGCCAGTTTCTTGAAATTCATCAAAATTCCTCCTCACATAGATTACATAACCAATTCAGTGATATAGGAGGATATTCCTTCCAAAACGGTATTGGGAAAGTAAAAGTAAATACATCCAATTAATATCGCATTCGACAAGCCTGTTTTCCCAACCTGAAAATCGTATTATTCCTAAGGTCAATAAAGTATAATAGAGGATTAGCATTATATCTGAATATTCAAACTACAAACCGCTTTTTTTGTTTAATTTCAGCAAAACATGATAAAAAGTAGTTATTTACGACATGCTCATCTAACATTAATCGACGGCAGACAGACTATAGTCCTCTTCATTATTTCGACATGTAATTAAAAATAAAGTTAAGAAGGATCTCATTTTTTCTAC
Source organism: Pseudalkalibacillus berkeleyi (assembly GCF_021608225.1). Taxonomy (NCBI): domain Bacteria; kingdom Bacillati; phylum Bacillota; class Bacilli; order Caryophanales; family Fictibacillaceae; genus Pseudalkalibacillus; species Pseudalkalibacillus berkeleyi. Next base: position 83,076 of record NZ_JAKIJS010000002.1, on the reverse strand, counting down.
TTTTCACCATATGGTATATGCACCTCCCTCTATTAATACTTTAGTTATAGTGAGTAGAAATTAAGGAGGGATGACATGAGACGGTATCCATATGCACGGAATCCTTATCCTCCTCATAAACGATATAAGAGATATACACCGTTAAAGTATCCTCAAGATATGATCCCAATCATAGAGGATGGATTACCAAATGCTAATAATCCTAAGAATGTCATTATTATCGGAGCAGGGATGGCAGGGTTAGTATCGGGGTATTTGTTAAAGAAGGCAGGTCACAAGGTCACAATACTTGAGGGAAACGATCGGATTGGTGGTCGTGTGTATACGTTACGTGAACCCTTCTCACCTGAAAATTATTTAGACATGGGAGCAATGAGAATTCCTGAAAACCATTATCTTGTAAATGAGTTAATCAAAAAGTTCGATCTCCCTACTAATTCGTTCATTAATACGACGGATCAAGACATCATTTATGCAAACGGCGTGAAAACTACACGAGCAGAATATAATAAAAATCCAGACATCCTTAAGTATCCTGTCGAGCCCCATGAAAAAGGAAAAACGGCATCACAATTACTGATGAGTGCTGTTCAACCTTTCTTAACCCTCTATAACAACAGCAGTCCTGAACAGCGAAAGATTCTACTACAACAATTTGATCGATACTCAATTGAAAATTATTTGCGCTTCAACCCGATTGGTCCTTCCCTTTCACCTGAGGCACTCAGAATGGTAAAAGTAATGCTAGGCATTGAAGGTTTTGCCGAGCTGTCTTTTATTAACATCCTTTTTGATGTCGTCAATACAGTCTTTAATGAGGATTTAAAATTTAATGAAATAACAGGTGGAAACGATCAGTTGCCGAAATCGTTTTATAAAGACTTGAAACCGAACATCCATTTCAACGAGAAAGTAAATAAAATTACGACAAGCAAAGACAGCGTTTCTGTGCAGGCGCGGAACACAAAATCAGGAAAGTTAACAACGTATACAGGCGATATACTCATTGTCACAATACCTTTTTCGGTCTTTCAATTCATTGAAGTTACTCCATTTGAGACCTTTTCATTTGAGAAATGGAAGGCGATTCGAGAACTGCATTATGTTGCGGCAGTTAAAATCGGAATTGAGTTTAATAAAAAGTTCTGGGAAGAGGAAGGATTGGCTGGAGCAAACGTTCTTACCGACTTTCCGAATCGTTTTACGTATACCCCTAGTCCTGATACAGAAAAGCAAACCGGTGTCGTACTTGCAAGCTATAGCTGGGGTGATAATGCTAAGCTTTGGAACGCACTTACGGAAGACGAACGGATTCGCCAAGCCCTTCAGGATCTCGCGAAAATCCACGGAGATCAAGTGTATGATGAATTCTTGAATGGAGCTTCGTTTAGTTGGAGTCAAAATCCCTTTTCTGCCGGATGTTTTACCCTTTTCAAACCGAATCAAGCTGCGACGTTTCCAGCGTATATTCGTAGACCAGAGGGACGCATTCATTTTGCTGGAGAGCACGCCTCTGACTTCCAAGGCTGGATTGAAGGCGCTGTCCAATCAGGTGTAAGAGCCGCACACGAAGTGAATGCAAGACCTTAAGTGTAAAGGTTTCGTAAAGAAAATAAGGTCTTTTCTCTTAGACACCTTTTGGATAATCAAGTCTATAGACCCCCGATAAATTTACAGTTATTGTGCTAGATTAGTAGATGCGCGCAATAAACTACTCAGGGGGTACATAATGAAACGTAAAGGTTTTGTAGCATTAACGTTAGCTCTATCATTAACACTCGCACCATCACTTACGGATGCGAAAGTCGTAGAAAGCACTGATACACATGGCGATTCAGTAAGTATCGAGGCACTACCAAAAGCAAAGAACAAAGGAAAAGAAAAATTCGATCAACCTGCTCAAGTTGAACAAGCTACTACTGCAGAAGTTTTCGATAAGAACAAGAACAAAGTTGGAGAAAAGAAGTTTAATAAGAACGTAGATAAAAAAGCAAAAAAGAATGACAAGAAAAAGGCGCAAAGTGAAGAAGGTATTTGCATCTTGTTCTGGTGTGACAATGATCCAGGCGGCGGCGATGATGGCGGCGGAACAGATCCTGGTACAACACGTGTCGTAACTGTATTTATCGCAGCTGACGAAGAATACCGTGCTGCACACAGCGACTGGCAAACACTTACCCAAGATATCGTTGAGAACGCTGACAACGGATTCCAACGTGACCACAACATCGACTTCCAAGTAAAAGGTCTAGGTGAATGGTCTTCCCAAGGTGCGAATGCATCTGAAATCCTTCAAGACTTAGATCGAGACTGGAACGGTACTGGAGATGACTTCTTAGTCGGATTTACAAAAGATTCTAATTTCAATGCAGGTGGAATTGCTTACGTATATCCATCTTCTCCGAGCAATAGCGCAGTTTCAGTTAACCTTGACCAAGGGGCAACAAACACTTGGCACGCTGCTCAACACGAATTCTCACATAACTATGGACTAGGACATGACCCACAAGGTAGTGGCATCGAATGCATCATGAACTATGACTACTCATACAGTGTCGACTACTGGGATCAAGACCATGATGATGAAATCCAAGCTCACAAAGCTTGGTACGGAAACTAAGACCGTTCATAACTAAACAAAGCCATTGGAGGTCGAATTAGAACCCTAATTCGCACCTCCTATTTTTATTGAATGAATATAAGTAAAATTGAGTGTTTAGCGTAAGATAGAAGGCCTATCCTCCCCCAAAATCGAGGAATGCACGATTTGAGCGTAAGATAGGAGCTCTTTCCTCTCCCAAAAACGAAGAATGCACGATTTGAGGGTAAGATAGGTGCTCTATCCTCTCCCAAAAACGAAAAATGCACGATTTGAGGGTAAGATAGGTGCTCTATCCTCTCCCAAAAACGAGGAATGCACGATTTGAGGGTAAGATAAAAGGTCTATCCTCTCCCAAAAACGAGGAATGCACGATTTGAGGGTAAGATAAAAGGTCTATCCTCTCCCAAAATCGAAGAATACACGATTTGAGCGTAAGATAGGAGCTCTATCCTCTCCCAAAAACGAGGAATGCACGATTTGAGCGTAAGATAGGAGCTCTATCCTCTCCCAAAATCGAGGAATGCACGATTTGAGCGTAAGATAGGAGCTCTATCCTCTCCCAAAATCGAGGAATGCACGATTTGAGGGTAAGATAGGAAGTTTATCTTGTTTATTTTAGTTGTTAAATGAAATTTTCTCCTTCTTAAACCGATTTGGCTCAGCGGGGGCACTTCTGTTACTGTTCTTCCCACATCACTTCATTACCATTTTGATCAAACAGCTTTACTTCAAACACGTTATCCCACGTTTTCGTTTGCTTTTCTTCAATTGAAGGAACAACACTAAAGATTTACACAAAAAAAGCCGATCGCAAAGGTATTAATGTATCCTTTGCGTCAGCTTCTTCTCATCTTACAATCTATTCAACTATTTTAATTTTAACGTCTTTTCGTCCCCATTGTAGGGCTTCGTCACGGTCTGCGATGAATACATCAATTGCTTTTCCGTTCACACCGCCACCGATGTCAGCTGCAATTGCATAGCCATAGCCTTCTACGTGAACGATTGATCCTAGTGGAATAACGCTCGGATCAACAGCAATCACTTTTGCATCCGGGTACTTCTTCAAGTTGATACCCATCTTCGTTACACCAGAACATCCTTCACAGTCTGCTGTATAAGATGTGCTTTCTACGGTCATTTCTTTTCCAGCAGCAGCATTTGTGCGAGAAGCTTTTTGATCAAGCTTTGCTCGTGTTTTCGGTCCAGCAATTCCGTCAGCTTCTAATCCCATTGCACTTTGGAAGCTTTTTACTGAATTAATTGTATTTGATCCATAATGTCCATCAACACTTGTATGATGATGACCTGCCTTTTTCAATTGCGTTTGAATATGGATGACTTGTTTACCGATGTCTCCATATCGAAGCACTTGAATGGCATGGTTTGTATTTGGCCCAGCAACTCCGTCCTGCTTTAAGTTACGAGAAGCTTGAAAATCTTTCACAGCTTCCTCTGTAATTGGTCCATAATATCCTGTTGCAGTATGGTAAGGGAACTTCCCTTTTGTCATCAAATAGTCTTGTAGTTCAGCAACGTCTTCACCAGAGCTGCCTTTATGTAACGTGCGATCGCCTACTTGTGCCGATGCAAATGACGGTGCTGCCATCAATACAGCTGCAGATACAAAAACCATCAACATCGCTTTTAACATTTTATTCATGTTCAATTTCCTCCCCTGTGTTTGTTGACTCCACCCATAACTTTCGGGAGCAAGCGACAAAATCCGAGGATAGGAATCGAATTCACAACGTTTAGACCACAACTTGACCATAATATGGTTTTTAGCACTAGTTCTCATTTGAATTTTCAGAATTTTACTGTGATAATGAAAGAGATGAATCTTTTAAAGTTATGAAACTACTAAGAATGTAAAGGAGAGATGACTTTGGAACTGGAACAAATGGATCTTCCTGGTACGATGAAAGTAGATGATCAAGACAAAACGAAGCCTTATTTAACAGCATTAATCGGCTGGAGCTTACCGGCAATTGAAGCTTGCGCTAAATTAGAGAAGCCGTTCGTTGTTGTCGGACCACCAGATTTCGAGCATTTTGCTGAGAAAAACGATATTCAATTCATCGGATGGGATTTCGATCGGTTGAATGAAGGCTCTGATCTACTTTTTAAAAAGCTGAAAGCACTCGGAGCTGAAGTGGCCGTGCCGCTCTATGAGGAGTGTGTCGAATGGGCTGGAGCGCTTAACTCCCGTTTCCGTCAAGAACCACGCGTGTTTAACCGCTCTCTTTTACTAAGAGACAAGGGCATGATGAAACGGAAAGCACAAATCGCCGGCATTAAGGTAGGCGTTTTTGAAGAAGCTCATAATAAGGATGATGTTAAACGCTTCTTGAAGCGTGTGAACGAAGCTTTGTTAAAAGTTGAAGGCGATAAGAACGATCCGATCCATGTTAAACCGCTTGATAAAGCTGGATCTGTCGGTCATCGAGCGATTGATAATCCAGAAGAAATCGAAGCATTGAATGATCAAGATTTTCCGTTACTAATGGAGAGCCACTTGGATGGTCAAGAATTTTCATGTGAAGTGTTCATCCATAATGGTAAAATCCAATTTCTAAATATTACGGAGTACGTCAAACTCGGTTACTCCAACTTTGTTCCAGCCTCACCAACACTTGAGGAAAAACGTCCTCAAATACGTCAGGCGATTGAACATTTAATTAATGCGTTTGAAATCGAGTATGGTGTCATCCATCCAGAGTATTTCATCACACCAGACGGTACGCTACATTTCGGCGAAGTTGCTGCGCGTGTACCTGGTGGACATATCTTCGACTTGATTGAACGTGCTCATGGTTTTAATGCTTATCAGGCACAAATCTTATGTAGCGACCCTAACACCACAGAAGAACAACTTCGAGCATTTTTCCCAGACGACAGCCAATCTCCTGAAGGCTATGCTGGCTGCTTAATGGTACATCCTCATAGAAACTTCATCCAAGACCTCAACGTACCCAAAGAACTAGAAGACCATCCCATTTTCGAAAAACACGATATGTTTACACCTGAACAAGGAAAGGTATCTGACCGGATCGGATTCGGTAACCATTACGGTACAATCTTCTTCTACGGGAAGGATAGCGAAGAAATGCGCGACCTTCTGAAAAAGTATGAGAAGTACGATTTCTACGTCTAATTGAAGAGAATCTTTGTAGTAAAGGAGTTGGACTATGACTTCAGAATTGACGGAGAAAAATGTAGAACGTTTCTCAAGTGCACTGGATGAGCTCGAACAAGCTGCAACTTTTGCAAAATCAATGTACCAAACAGATGTCTACCAAGAAGCGGGTCGATTGATGGAAACGGTGGAAGGTATGGAGACGCTCTTTAGTTTCGCTCATCGTTTTGACCAAGCTGGTGTATTCAGTTCAGGACCTTGGGAGGATGCTTCTAAATTACAAGCCCCTCTTGTATCAGGTTCTTTAAAATCTAAAGGTCTTGCTTCCATCATCGAAGTGATGAGTGACATGCGCATGCTTGCCGTTGCAAAAGGAATGTATAGTCACAATTCAGTTACAAAAGACGAAGCGGAAGAATTTCTAAATGAAATCATGGCCTTGAACTTAGATTTACTGTTTCCAAATGGCTCTGAAGAAACGCGTATAGAGAAATTGGAAAACGCTGAGCAATACGACCGTGCTCAACGCTTCTTCCAGTTCTTATTCACACAGCTCTCCTCATCTTCTCTCTCGAAAACGTTGCTCGTTGAAATTAACCAACTGACTGGACAACGACCAATTATGGTCAAACGAATCATTTCTATGATCCGTACAGCAAGAAAACTACTCGAGTCAGAGCCCGGTGAAAATCAGCCTGAAGATCTTCAGGACTATATTGAAGCTGTCGAAGGGCCGTCCCCACTGAGCAAGCGGTTTTCAAACATCAATGACTATAGGAGAGAGTTGAAAAACGTCGTTGGAGATGAACTCGTAGCTGAAGCAAACGCTTTTGCTGAATCGATGCAAAAAACAGGGATCGTTGCACCACATCACGCGATATTGTTGCGCGCGTTGAACAAAAGCAAGCCGGAGTTGCTATCAGAAGCTTTAATGCTGACCGACAAAGGTAAAGCCAATTTAGAAGAACATATTGAACTCGTTAAGCAACTCATCAAAGTCGCGGTTTATCCTGCGACTGCGCAAACGATTTACGGATTATCCCGAATGCTTGACCGTGGCGTGTTATCGTCAAGTCCTGTTGCACCAGGATTACGCCGTTTAATCGAACTTGATATAAGACCGGAAGTTCGAAAAGAGCTATTTAATGCATATGAATACCGTTCTGGTCTCACCGCGAACTCAATTTTAGTTGCAGGTGTCATCAGTGTGCTTGGCCAACCGCTCGGTGTCAGTCAAGGTTTGAACCCGACCTGTCAATCCGCTCGAGGCATCAGCCTCTGGGCACAACATGCGCCTGGCTACTTACTGGAATTAATTCCACGTGCAGCACGTGATGGAGATATCGACTTAACCTTTGAAGGTGTTCCCATCCATTCAAAGGATTTGACAGGTGGACTTGCACCAGAGCTTCACAAAGAGCTTGATCCTGTCTCACTCGTATTGGTCCCTCATCTCGATAGAATTTATAACGAGATGATGGTCCGTGTCGCTCTCCGTGGTGAAGATGGACACAAATGGGTGAATCCTGAATTTTACGGAAACTGGGTGCAGCGTGGTTTCAGCACAGTGATTGAGCCAATTACGGGAACAGTATCTGACTACCAAGGATATGTACGTTTATTTTACGCGACGCATCATCCAGACTATAACGACGATTACGAATTGATTTATCCGAATCCAGTCGGTATATTCATTACGAATGTGCACGGTAAATTACTCGGCTTCCACGCCGTATCAATTTTGAGAATCGACCGCGTACCGAGTGGTGATCATCGTGTCTACTTCTACAATCCAAATAACGATGGATCACAAAATTGGGGACAAGGCATTGAACCGAGCGTAACAGGAAATGGTGAGCGTGAAGGAGAGTCTTCCTTACCATTCCACGAATTCGTCTCGAGATTATACGCCTTCCATTACAACCCGTATGAACAAGGCGATGCTTTCGCAGTTGAGGATGACATCGTTGAACGAATCGAAAACCTCGCAAAAGAAAGCTGGGGCGCAGAATATTCGTGGGTGAACCTATAGACACCCTATAGAAAAGACATGCGTATGTGTAATGCTTAGAAGCTTTGTTTTCAAGTTGAACGTAAAGAGGACTGTCCATTATTTAACGGACAGTCCTTTTGTACGTTTTTAAGCTAAGCCTACAAAACCTACCTTACGACAGTCGAAAGTAATAACACCACGACTATCAAGGGTGACTTCGTCTTCTGCTGCTTTAGCAATTTGACCCGTCACACAACAGCTCTTTGGATCAAAGCAAAGAAAACGAATGGCTATTGTCGACCCATCAAGAGATAATAGTACAACTGTACCTGGTCTCAAATCACGAAAGAAATCACAAGCACATCCATCACATGATTTGGAATAAGATTTTGAGCAAGAGTTACAAGAAGAAACGTAGCTGGAACATGAGCAACCCATATCCGTATTCCCTCCTTTCTATAAGGGAATACTATATTCTATTAAACGAGCACCAAAAAGGAATAGGTACAAGTACTAGATTTACAAATATGGGACGCGGGGACAGGTCCCTTGTCCCACTTTCAGCTTACTTTTTCTTTCGTTTTAAGTGGTGCTGATAAGATTTCCACCCATTTTGTCGTCAAATGGTAAGCGTATTGGAAAATTGGGCTCTGGATAAACGTATAAATGAAAGTAAAGATGAATACAGGTCCACCGAGCACCCAGCCAAGCACAAGGACAAGGCTTTCCACCACAATTCTAACCCTACTAATGGACGTTCCGAGCTTATCCGAAATGGATAGCATGAAGCCATCCCTCGGACCTGCTCCAATCCTAGCAGCCGAGTACATGCCACCCCCTACACCCATTACAACGACACCTAGAATTAACACGAAGATACTCGAAGTGAGAGAAGATGGATGCGGTGTCCAATTCATATATAGAAATAAATCAACTAAAGGACCGACCGACAAGGCGTTCAGGAAGGTTCCGATATTGATATATCTTTTATCAAGAAAGTAGGAAATCACCACAAGGAACAGTCCAACGAGCACTGCCCAAGTTCCAATTGTAAAACCGTATTTTTCAAATAGCGCAATGTTGAGGACGTCCCAAGGATGAATCCCTAAATGTTGGACCTGGATCGCGACTGCAATCCCGTAGCTAAATAGAATCAACCCAATGATGAAAAATGGAATTTGCACACGAAGCTTCATATAACTGCCCTTCTTTCGATCTTTTCGTTCATTCTATCTTATAAGAAGGTATCTATAAGTGCTAGAGAAATGCAAAAAACGATCTGCATTAGTAATACTCTTGTATTTTTTATCATCGTTCTACCTGAAACAAAAAACTGACCCTAAAAGGACGAAAGAACATCCTTTTGAGTCAGCCTCTTAAACCTTACAGGTTATTTTTCTAAAACAATACCATCATAAGCAGCGACAGCCACTTCAACATGCTCTTTGTCTGGTTGTGCCGTGAAGAGTGCATATTGCGCAGCATGACCAAGTTTGTAAATCGGCTTTAGCAGATGGTTCACCTTTTTATTCCGAAGAATGAACACCTCGTATCCTAGTACAAAAGCTAACAAGATTGCGAGTATGCTATTCATCATTAAGTAAAGAACAGAATAGAACATGAAAATGAACACGACTAAGTTTGTACCACATTTGTTATGAATCCTTGAAAAATTCATTACGTTTTCTATTGAAAGATCTTTGGTTTGACTGTAGGCATTATCCACCATATGCTCTGCCCCGTGGTACTTTCCGAGAGATGTGAATTTCACGAGCATAGCAAACAAAAGCATGAAGCTACCAAACGTTACGATATGATGTGTCTGTTCAGGGAAAACTGCCAACCCGTTCGTGAACAGTCCTTCTGCTTTTGAGCTGCTGACTAAATCACCACTCATTTTCTGTAACAGAAACACCATTAACACGCCTAAATAAACCTTCCACGTCATGAGCATCGTTTTCATGATCATCCAAGCGCCACGAACAAAAGGAATTTTCTCGAGTTTTTGTTTGATTTTCAAAAACCGATTTGGCACAAGGCGTTGTTCTTTAACAACAATCTGTCCGTCCTGCCCCCTTTTCGCCTTCACTTTCTTGTCATTTCCGTAATACATGACTGAATTGATACCAGCCATTCCACCGTGAATACGTCCCATTCAATCCCTCCCTCACAACAAACGAGTGATTACAACTCACTTTATTTTAACACAATATTCAGATAAATGGGACATAGAGACAGGTCCCTCGACCCATTTTTACTGCTTTGGGACAAGGTACCTGTCCCCTTGTCCCTCTCTCATTTCATTAGTTGATTGACTCGTTTTTGCATCGTTAATATGACGGTTCGTTTGTATCTTGCGCCTAGATAAAGGACGCGTATTTGTTGGAATCGGGATAAATCCTTGAAGCGGGGTTCTTGTTTTAAAAAGGTGCGTACGATTGACCAGCTTTTTGGAATGAGTGGATAATCACCATTCTGATCCTTTTTGCGAAGGCGGTAGAACCAGCCTTTCCAGCCGGTAGGTGTACTTTGATCTACGAGGCATGGTGCGTACACATTTTTCGTAAAGTTTTTCAAATAATCATATCGCTCTAAACCGCTAACGAGGGTGTAGCTGCCGTCTTTTTGGTTTTCTTTGACGACTATAAGGTACATGCAATCCCAAACAATCCCTTGCAGTCTTTTAATCCGCTCGGTGATATTGACCTTAGATCCTTGTTTAATTTTACTGAGCGGAATGTAATGAACTGTGAACTTCATGCCCTACGCCTCCGTCCTTATAACTCATAAGTCAGTATATGAATGGTCTAGGCGTTTGTGCATGCCGGACAAACAGTACTAGTGATTCTATCTATACCAAAACGTCTCTTGTTGAATAAACTATTATATCTCTTTAATAGGAGGTGATAGAATGTATAAATATTTTGCTGCCAACCTAACTGGTAGACAAGAAGTACCACCGGTCAACACAGATGCTAGTGGTATGGCGAAGTTCGCCGCTAACCGTTCTCGAACACGCATCAAGTTCGAAATGGAAGTGAACGACATCCGTAATTTTGTCCAAGCCCATATCCACGCTGGGGCTCGAGGAGAAAACGGTCCGGTATTGGTCTTCTTGTTTGGAGCTGATCTATTGACACTTGAAGAACAAAACGGAATTTCAACACGTCGAGGCGTTGTGCGAGGTGTCATCTCAGATAAAGACATCCTTCCAAACGATGCAGGTGTTGAATGTGTAGCCGATCTCATCCGTTTAATGGAAAGAGAGAAAGCTTACGTCAACGTCCACACAGAACAGAACCCGACAGGTGAAATCCGAGGTCAGATCAAACCTGTATTATTGTAGCGTCCTTTCTATAAGGACAAGCTTTAAAAATAATATAGAACAGCGTACTCCCCTTTAATAGAAACACCTCCGATCATTCGGAGGTGTCTTTTTTTTGGGACACGGGGACAGGTCCGTCGTCCCACTTCGTCATTTTATTCAATCGTATCTTTGATCAACTTTAATAGATTTTCAGGAGACACCGAATTATACTTAATACCATCATAATCGAACACAAGAATGTCTCCACCCGTTACATCAAGCAATTCACTATAGTCTGCATCGTCCTTCACTTTTTGATAAGTGACCTGGCTACTAATATTATTCGACGCCAAGTTGTCTTCAATCTCTTTGATTACGTCCTTATCTTCAGGTGGTTCCTGATCATAGAAAACGACGATATGATACTGATTCGCGTGTTGTGGAGTAAACTGATCAATGGCTTGTTGCGTTGGATCATTTGTTAAAGCTAGTGAACATCCCGTCAGGATAAGCATCAAAAGCATAACGAAAGTCATTTGTTTGCGCATGGCAATCTCCCTTAAATTTAATCTAACATTTTTTCGATTAGTGTTAGGTTATTTCCAACTGGAAAGCTGAATCTAGTATATGCTCCACAAGGTCTGGGATATCACTGATTTGATCCTCATTAATCCGTTGGTCAAGCGTCACTTCAATCGTGTTCATATACACGTTCTGATCACTACCATATACAGTAGATAACGTTTGCTTCGGTAAATTTTCTTGTTGCCAAATATCATGCAGGGTCGATTCAATTTGCGCACACTGCCTCTCAACTTCCGAAACCTCTTTGTAAAAACGGACCAATAACGTACAGCCGGGTTCTTTACCGATCGTTTCTAAAATCTCAGCTGATAAATCTTTCAAACCCGTTTTCAACACAATATCCATTGTTACATCCGGTGCATCCTTATGCTTGAACTGAAGCACAAACTCACGAGACATCGTCGCAAAGTCCATATTGTCTACCCGGTTTGTTACCTTCACTTCGCCAGATAGGTTATCCTCCAGATCATAAACGTAATTCTCAAAAGAAACCTTCAAATTATCAAAAATCGTAGGGTCAAACATAGAAATCCCTCGCTAACGTTTTATTTTCCACATTCTATTAAAAGACATATTCTTTAAATGAAGTTGAAAACCTTTCAATATGTTACTAGATGACAAAAAATATTACATCTTTAATCTGACAAAAACCGTCTGGAGGATTACTATAGTCCTCAGTGTTTTTTTGACACCTTATGCTATACTTTAATTGTTAAATTTCCCTTTTTATATAAAAAGCCAACTAACAAAGGAGAACATAAAAATGACTTATTGGATTAGCTTTCTAGAGCCGATTCATATATATATCTTCTTGTGCCTTTCATCATTTGTGTTGTCCTCGCTATCTCCTTTCGGTTACGTTCGAGTTTGTCAGTATACTTGATTTTCATTATTATTGCATCAGAGTTCATCGTTTCAGCTGTCATCGGAAATTTGTTTGGCGGACTGGCAACTGACGGGGCGGATCTTATCATGGTTCCCGGATTGTTTTTTACGAGCTTTTTTATCCTGATGCTTTGCAATTTCTTTTTCTTGCCAAAAAAAATAAGAAAACGGTATGACCAACTTGATCATACCGTACATATTTCTATTTGGATGCTAACTTTTCATCTAGCATATCAAATGTACTTGTAAGAAGTTCTTTTGGGATCGTCGCATATCTGTCTCCAATGCTGACCTCATAAGTGCACGAAGTTTCACTTGTCGGTCTGACATAGCTTGCTAATCCTAGACCCGTCTCTTCCATCACCTCGGCTAATATTTGTTCAGCCCGGTCTTTCGCTACTTGCAAGTGCACATGAAACATATTCGATACTGGCACCTCCGGAACGGTTGAAATCAGCGAACATTGATTGAACTTATCCGCTAGCTCTTTTGCCTCTTCATAGTACGCTTCCATTTTCGATTCACGTTGATCAAAATAATAGTCCGCACTGATAATGTAAGGATAAAGGCTAATCAGGTCTCCCCCATGACGTCTTTTCCAAATTTTCGACTGCTCGGTGAAAGCTTGATTACCAGCAAGGATCGCTCCCGCTACTCCACCAATTCCTTTGTAAAAAGAAACATAAACACTATCAAATAGCGCACAAACTTCAGCAGCTGTTTTTTGATAGTATGGGAGAATCTCTAGTAATCTAGCACCATCTAAATGGAGCCTTATGCCCTTTTCCCGACAGTAATCCGAAATAGATGCTAGTGTTTCATAGCTTGGTAGTTGCCCACCTATCTCTCGCTGGGGCAACTCTAGTAATAAACATGCGATGTCCTCATCCATGTTCACAACATCATCTAAGTCAATCACTCTGCTTTTTTCCGCAAGCAAAATCGGTTCGATCTGATGCAGCTCTTTCAAGCCATCCTCCTCATGAATCTCTAAATGACACAACGGATGATAGGCCACTTTTTTCAAATCCTTTTCATCACACCAAATCCGAAGCGCAATCTGCTGCGCCATCGTCCCACTCGGGAAAAAGACTGAGCTTTCCTTCCCAAGGTAATTCGCCATCTTCTCCTGGAAGTCCTCAATGACCTTACCCCGACCGTACATATCACTATCTAGTGGGCCATCCAACTGATTTAAAGCCTTTTGAAGAACTTGCGTGTCTCGACGGGTATGACCCATAATTTGATACTCTGTTTTCGTTATCGCTTCTAACAATCGTTTGCTATTCATATATGTACCACCTTTTCTAAAAAACCGCTCCTTGCATGCTTTCACTTGCCTTACAACTTCGTTAGATCGATGGCTCATCCTCCTACTAGATCAAAATAAATAAAAATCCACATTGGATGTTTACCACATGTGGATCCCTTCTACCTATTAATCGAGTACAGGCTTTGGATTTAGTTTAATGAGGTACATTCCGATGACCGTGATGGCGATACCAATCACAATAAAGGTGAAGAAGTAAGGTGAAATCACGTCTCTAAAAGCACCTGCCATAAGGGAGCTTGAGATCATCCCTAAAGAGAAAACGGCTGATAAAATCCCGAACGCTGTCCCGTGCTTACTTTTATCAATTTTCTCAGTAAGAAGTGTTGTAAGAGCAGGAAACAGCACACCTAAACCAATCCCTACGACAAATAACACCTGACTGAGCTTGAGTGGTACGAAAGGAACAAACATTTGATAAAAGCAAATTGCTAATATGAATAGGCCAAACATCGATCGAATCGATGCTGAAATTCTATTAACCCAGGTCATACAGACGACAATTAGCGTGCCCATTCCAACATAGCTAAACAACATACCAGCTGAACTTGATGACATCCCTTCTTCAACGATCAAAAAGGGCAGCTCAAATGCAAGGGTTCCTTGGGCGTACATTAAGGAAAACGCCACAAAATAGACAGCCACCAGCTGTTGATCCAGCTTCAACCCACTGTTTTTACTCGCACCTTTTTTATGTAAGACGATCGGTTCAAATTCTTTAATATACAAGAGCGCAAAGATTCCCGTAAGTAAAATCGCTGAACCGATAATGAAATACGTGCCTCTAAAACCAGCAAACTCAACTAAATAGCCGCCAATAATTGGTGCTACGATATGCGCAATCGTAATTAGTAACCCGTTAAATGCCATGTTCCGCCCTTGTTGTTGGCTATTTTTCGCATAACCAGACAGTAACGCAAAACAAGCAGGTGTCATAAACGCGAGGATCAGACCGTTGAAAAGGCGCAGCACTAATAAGCTATCAATCTCCGTCACAAATCCATGTCCGATCATTAAACATCCAGATATAAAAAGCGGGGCGACAATGAACTGTTTTTTGCCTATTTTATCAATAAGAGGACCAGCGGTTAAATTCCCACATAGGTTCGCAAACGAAGACACACTCATCAATATGCTTACTACAAAGCTTGTCGCTCCAAGCGCCACCGCAAAAGGCGTAAAAATTGGAAACTGTATATGTAAACTCAAAGACATTAAAAACAAAACCGTATAAATGGCAAGCATACCCCTACGCTTCTCGCTCATAACATCGCCCCCACATTAAGTGTATGAGCAAAGTCGGAAAAGAGACATGCATGAGAGATTTTTGATGAAATGAAGTGTTCACTCTTTCAAAGTAAGGGGCATGGATTTCTTTTAACACGGATACGGATATGATGAAATTGTTGTTGTTTCACCCATTTTCCGTATGTCAAATACGCTCTCCTTCCAACAAAAAAACGTAATTTCAGAGGGAAATAACAAATACTTCCTAGCACATTTGCGACACAGATCGGCAGGAGGCTGACTATAGTCCACTTTCTTTTTTCGACAGCTTATTTCTGAACGTCTTCATACAAATCCCATTCTTCCATTGTTTGAAGAATTAGCCTTTTGATATCTGCAATTCTCGCCTCTCCACACTCCTCTTTGTTGACTAATCCACTTAATGCGACCAAATCATGAAGCTTTGCCTTTTGTAGCCACTTTTCCGGTAAATAGCCACCATGAGCCACATAACTCGAGAGGAACGGAGACATGAAGGTACTGTCTGAAACCTTTTCATATCTCAACATATTGCCGATATCCATCATTGGCGAACCACTCATCGCATACTCCCAATCAAGGATTCCTGTAACGGCTCCTGTTTGATCCACAAGAATATTCAATGGGTTGAAATCACTATGTACAAGCGTACTTTGTTCACCTGGTTCATCCATTAGATGCGCGTGATTTTGACAGAAATGCAGAACCTCGTTGCACAAATCTCTACCAATATGCCTGTCCGCGTGTCCATTGATTAGCATTTCTTCAATTAGTGATAAGAATAAGTCGGAACCGAATTCAACGGTTTCTTGAATGTACAATTGTTCATCGAAAAATCCGGATTGCGGGAATTTCACTTGATGGATCTTCGCTAAATACATACCGACATCCCTGGCTGCAGTTACGATTCTCTCTTTATTCTGCTGGTACATTAGTTCCGAAAGCTGAACACCATCCACCCAGCTCATGATGAGGAAAGGATGTTCCAAGTCCGTGCATGAATCATCAAAATAAAGCACCTGAGGAACAGGAATCTCCCCACTAAATCCTTTTATAAGTTCCCGCTCAATATGTAAACTTGTCTTATTACGACTGTAGATTCTCAGCACATAATTGACTCCATCATCCGTCGTCACCTTTATATTCGAATTATTCAAACCGCCACTTAACGGGGAGATTTTATGAACTTCTTTATGTTTGAAAAATGCTAAATTACGAACTGTCTCCAGTTCTGGCATGATCAATTCGTGAGAACGTTCCCAGCCTGCTTTCATACAATCACCACCTTTTTAAAGATACAACTTCCTTTTCCATTTATTTAAGCAAGTTGCCCGATGTAATTTCATAATATCAGAAGACCTATTTCAAAAAGCATAATTCAATAGATCTTCTAAAGATTACTTCTCATTTCTTGCTATGCTAAGATGGGGTAGAGAAAGGAAGGGGAAGCATGAAAAAGACAGTAAAAGTAGTTGCAGCTATTATTAAAAATCAAAATGAAGAGATTTTATGTGCGTTACGTGCCCCAGAAATGGCAATTCCGAACATGTGGGAATTTCCTGGCGGGAAAGTTGAAGAAGGCGAAGACCTACAATCTGCTTTGGAGAGAGAAATTCAAGAAGAACTCTCCTGTGAAATTAAAGCTCATGATGTTTTTAATGAAACCGTACACGAATATGATAATTTTATTATCCATCTCATTGTCCTAAACGCTTCGCTAATTAATGGTAATCCAACAAAAAGTGAGCACTCCAAACTTGTTTGGCTCAAAAGAGAAAACCTCAAATCATTGGTTTGGGCACCAGCAGATATCCCTGCAGTTAACCAACTAATAGAAGAAAAAGTGTAGTCTTCTTATTCAAGACTACACTTTCTCAGTTAATTCAATGTAAAGTTGTTGTGGAATTGTATGCTCTAAATCAAATTGTACTTCAATAGGACGCTCTCCTTTGAACGATCTTGTATTTACTTTACCCAAGTAAATAAACGGTTCTATATTACTTTTTTCGATCTCACGATATTTTCGAACGAAAAGATGAAGGTTAATTCCTCGCTCCTGATTAAAAATAATGTTTTTCCCACGTTCTGAATGTTGTGTCGTATTGTTTTGCGACTCCCATTGAAATGAGTTACGGTCTATGATTTTGTCATTATAGTTCAGTCGCTCATCAATATCTGCCTCTTTATGTAAATCAACAAACAGGAAGTAATCATTACCATTTGCCAGCAACCCTGACCCTCTGAAAGCTGAGTGACTTTTACGATAATTGGATAAGAGTGCTGAATCCATCATTTGATATTGCTCGTAAAGTTTAAAATGTGGCAAGCCAAAATATGATTCACCAAACTCTCGATCATATCTAAATAATCCGTATTCAAGTACGTCTTCTATCATTTCTTTATGTCTTGGGTTTCGAAGCAACTCATTTAACACAGAAGTACGATACAACTTCCCCCTTCGATATTCACATAATGCTGGAATTCTAGACTTTTGTCCGGAATCAAAATAATCTTGATTTAAAAACTCCATGGAATGATAGACACTATCATCATCCACATCATTTACCCATTTCATTATTTCGTCTTTTGCTTGTTCAAAAGAGATATTCTCATAATCGATTAAATAGCGTAATATACAAAAATCATAAATGCGTTTAATCGGCAACATACTAGACAACCATTTCAACGATTTCTCAAACTGTTCATATACTAGTAATCCCTTCATTCCTGATCTTTCTCTACTTTGGCTACGAATTGAAGATAGGTACCATCCTTTTTTATAAATTTAATTGGATCTGGTGCACCGTCATACTTGTGAAAATCCATCAGTAAGTATGGAATTCGCCCTGCCCTTACTTTTTTAAATTCAAAGTACTCTTCTTTTAAATATTTCATTGAAGTAAATTGTTCATTGTCAATCTGTGCTAAAATTCGCTCCTGCGAAATTCGATCCATTTGTATATGGGTAGCACCTGGAAGATGAGCAAACCCTGTTGATATGGCTACTTTTAGACTTTCCTTATCGTAATACCTCTCTCCGTTTAATGCGATTGCAATTAAAAAAGTTTTAGTATGATTCCCAATAAAATCAAGAACTGTCAGAAATTCTTTACCCGGGTGTTTTCTTAAACCTCGTCCAAGTTGTTGGATAAAGATAATTGGCGAGTTTGTAGGTCTAAGCATTAATACAGTATTAACAGAGGGAATATCCACTCCTTCGTTAAAAATATCCACTGTGAAAATAAATTGGAGTGGATTTCGATGGTCCTCCAATGCTTGTATTTGTGCTTGCCGAACTGAAACTGAATCTTCTCCTGTTAAGACTGTACTTGAAATTCCCCTTTTATTAAATTCATCTGACATGTAACGAGCATGTTCTCGACTTGCACAAAAACCTAAGCCTTTTCTCTTCTCGCCATCAAAGCTATAAAAGTTCATTTTTTCAATAATAAATTCAACTCGTTCATTTACCTTCAACCGTTTTGTAATTTCATCAAAATCATTGATGGATACATCACTCAAGTCAATGTTGTCAATGTCCGTTATACCGAAGTAATGGAAAGGCACAACAATATCATCTTCTAATGCATCATGTAGCCTTACTTCTAGTGCAACATTGTGATCAAATATACCAAAAATAGAACGACTATCTCCTCTTTCAGGGGTTGCAGTCATCCCCAACATAAAATTCGGTTTGAAATATTCTATAACATTTTGATAGGAATCCGCTGTGACATGATGCGCTTCATCATAAATGATGTAATCGAAGGAATGAGAATCAAATTCTTCGTAACACCTTGATAAGGTTTGTATGGTTGCAAAAATATAGTCACAGTGACTCTCTTTTCGATTACCGGTAAGCATTCCGAATGAAATTCCTTCATTCGGTAATAGCTTTTTAAATGTTTCTTTTGCTTTCGCTAAAATTTCTTCTCTATGTACGATAAATAATAATCTGTTAGGTCTAAGATTCTTCACATCAAAGGCTGACATATAGGTCTTACCCGTACCTGTTGCAGCGATTACAAGTGCCTTATTTTCCCCATGATCTCTTAATCTTTCTAGATTTTCCATCGCTCTCTTTTGCATGCTGTTTGGCACAATATATTCAGCTTTTTCATAGATTTGAGGAGTAGTAGCTGCGACCTGTTTAACATTTTTCAAAAATTTTTCATAGTCTTGTATGAAATGCTCATCAGCTACTGCACTTCTTGCCCATAATGCTTAAACTCCGTAATAACTTGTCTCATGAATAACTCATCTTGCTTAGAAATAATTTCTACATTCCACTCTACATTACTTTTTAAAGCAGACTGAGTAATGTTTGATGACCCTATCATTACCTTATAATAGTCTTTGTATTCGAATATGTATGCCTTTGTATGAAAACCAACATGACGATCTGTCACAAATACTCTTAAATCAACATTCTCAAACTCACGTAATTTAGTTAATGCTTTAGGATCTGTAAAGTTTAAATAGGTAGATGTAATAATCTGACCCTCTACACCTCTTATTTTTGCTTCCTGTATAGCATCAAGCACACGTTTCTAATGATGACACTAACTCTTTTAAAAGATTGGTAGACTCAGAATTAACGATGAGTTTCTCCTGTTTAATCATAATAAAATCCCTCAAATGCAAATTGAATTAAAAAAGACTTGATCAGTAAGATTATACCATTAAATTTCCATTGCTAAGGAAGGGTTTTCTTTATGAACATTTCCCAGAACAAAAGTCCATTTCAATCTCTACACTTTAAAAGCCAATCAGTTAAGCTTCATAGAAAATTGAGCTCCTTTTAGGTTGTTTGTTAGTACCATTCTAACATTGTTAAGGTGCGTTCACTTCTCGCCCCTTGCATTTAACTTCTCACTCCTCGCGTTTCACTTCTCGCTTCTTGCGTTTCACTTCTCGCTCCTTGCGTTCCACTTCTCGCTCCTTGCGTTCCACTTCTCGCTTCTTGCGTTTCACTTCTCGCTCCTTGCGTTCCACTTCTCGCTCCTTGCGTTCCACTTCTTTGGTTCTTCTACACCAAAAATCAAATAAAGGTGGGGCTGATACAAATGGACGTTAAATCGTCCTTTTGATGTCAGCCCCATCATATTATTAAATCAAGTCCCACAATATGTTTGATACGCACGTGTTGAATCTGGTGGGAAGTTGCAATATTCTTCTTGCTGCTTGGTGTGAGCATATGGTTCTGATAAAACCTCAAGCAACCTCTCCATTACACTGTAATCACCTTGCTCAACTGCTGCTTCCAAAGCTTCTTCTACTCGATGATTCCTCGGAATCAGTGCTGGGTTGTTGTCTTTCATTAGTTGGTGAGCGTCTTCTTTTGATTGCTCCTGTCTTCCGAGTCTTTCCAGCCAGCGTTTTTTCCACTCTTCAAATGCTGAGCTTTTCAATAGATTTTCTGTTCCTTCATATTCCTCATCAAATGTTAAAGCTAGGAATGTATTCGTATAGTCTGCTTCATGTTCTTTCATGAGATTAAGCAGGTCTTCGAATAGGGTTTCGTCTTCTTTTTCCTCGTTAAATAACCCGAGTTTCTTCCGCATGCCTGCTAGCCAGTGGGTATAGTAGTAGTCGGCAAATTTTCCGATTTCATTTTCTGCGATCTTGATTGCTTCTTCTTGTTCTTCATGTAGGAGTGGGAGTAGTGTTTCCGCAAACCTTGCGAGATTCCATGCCCCAATCGCTGGTTGGTTGCGATACGCATATCGTCCTTGTGTATCGATTGAGCTGAAGACGGTTGCTGGATCGAATGTATCCATAAATGCGCATGGTCCGTAGTCAATCGTTTCACCACTTAGTGTCATGTTATCGGTGTTCATTACGCCATGAATGAATCCGACGAGCTGCCATTTCGCGATCAGTTCAGCTTGACGTTTCATCACTTCTTTTAAAAGGGCAAGATATCTGTCCGACCCTTCTTCTTTTATATACGAGTAATGACGGTCAATCGTATATTCAGCGAGCTTCTTAAGATCGTCCATATCGCCTTTACCTGCAGCGTATTGGAAAGTCCCAACACGAATATGGCTAGAAGCAACACGTGTTAAAATCGCTCCTTGAAGTTCAGTCTCACGGTAGACCGGTTCTCCTGTTGTGACAACCGCAAGGCTTCTAGTTGTCGGAATTCCAAGTCCGTGCATCGCTTCACTGATGATGTATTCGCGTAGCATCGGTCCAAGGGATGCTCGTCCATCGCCACCTCTAGAGTATGGGGTTCGACCAGATCCTTTTAACTGGATATCGAAACGCTTTCCATCAGGCGTGATGTGCTCACCGATCATCATTGCCCGTCCGTCCCCTAGCATCGTGAGATTTCCGAATTGGTGCCCTGCATACGCTTGGGCAAGAGGTAATCCACCTTCTGGCGTATCGTTTCCTGCAAACACCGCTACGCCTTCTTCACCTTGAAGAGCTTCTTGATCTAAACCAAGCTTATCTGCTAATTTTTCGTTAAAAATGATCAGTTTCGGTTCACGTACTGGGTTCGGTTCTATTTTTGAAAAAAATGCTTTCGGTAATTGTGCGTAACTGTTATCAAACTGCCATCCTTGTTGGGTCATCATTTACCGCTCCTTTGCTTTAAAATTGATTTCTAAAGCGCTCTTTAGTATTACTTTTTCCGTTTTCATCTACTCTAACACATATAAAAAACTGAGTTGAATGGCTCAACTCAGTCTTTGTACTATTCCCACTTAAACACGTAGCTTGCGAGCGCAAAACCACCTACAAGCCATACGCCTAGAACCATGGTTTCGGTTCCTAACTCGAGAATTGATGTCCCGAGGTTCATCGTTTCTCTGAGTGCGGAGCTTAGATGGGCGATTGGTAGGACGTTGACGATCGGCTGTATCCAACCTGGCATATTGCTGATTGGGAAGAATACGCCTCCCAAAAACAGCAGCGGGAACGATATGAAACCAGCAATCGGTCCAGCACTTTCCGGGTTTTTCGCAATCCCCGCAATAATGAACCCGATCGACATAAACGCAAGTGTACCGAGCATGATGAAGAAGATGAGTGCGACCCAGGATCCGACCACATTGATGTTAAAGATGAGGTCTGCAATCAGGACGACTAACAACGCTTGGGTTCCATTCAAAAACAGGCGTGCTGTAATTTGAGCTGCAATAAAGGTCGATGCTTTTAACCTTGTTCCTTGCATTCTTCGTAAAATACCTCGCTCGCGCCAAGCAGAAATTTGTCCTGCGACACCGTTCATGTTGTTACTCATAATCATCATCGCAACAATACCTGGTACAAGGAAATCGATGTAACGGATTTCAAGTGCTTCTATCCCGACTTTTTCAACGGTCACAACAGGTTGATAGTCGACAAGCTCTTTACTATATTGATCGATAATACCGTTCACGACCGTAAGACCAAGTTCAGCGGTCGTTAAATTTTTCTCATTATAATAAACGGGTATCGAGGAAGGGTCTTCTCCTGCTTTTGTTTTCGCTTCATAGCCTTTAGGGATTTCAATGAGCAGCTGAATATCCCCGTTTTCAACAGCTTTCTTACCTTCTTCCACTTTTTCATATGGATTTGTTTCAATTCCTTCATTTTCCTTGAAGAGTTTTTTCAAATCCTTTGATGCATCTGTTTCGTCGAGATCGACCATTCCCACTGTTAAGGATAGTGAATTCCCTCCGCCAACAAATGAGCCTAAGGCGAGCATTAAAATAACCGGGAAGAGTAAGGTGAAGAAGATGACTTGTCTGTTCCGAGCAAAGATGCGTAGTTGCGCTAATGTTAACTGCCAATAAGCTCTCATGATTCTCTTAAACTCCTCCCTGTCATATGTATGAAGACGTCTTCAAGTGTCGCTGTTCGTGTTTGTAAATCCTCAATATTCAGATTGTGTTCTGAAGAAACTTGGATGAGAGAGGTTAATGCGAGCTGAAGATCGTCCGTATAAAGCTGCACGAACGTATCTTTAATGGATACTTCTTCAACCCCATCCATTTCCATGAACCATTCGTTTTCCGGTGGATTGGTCAATCGGAATTCTACGGTGCTCGTTGACTGCAATTTCTTCACCAAATTAGTCGGTGTATCGAGCGCAATCAGTTCCCCTTGATCCATGATGCCGATGCGATCACAGAGCACATGAGCCTCATCCATATAATGTGTGGAGAGCAGAACGGTCTTTCCTCGCTCCTTTAAACGAAGCACGATGTCCCACAATGTACGTCTTGCTTGTGGATCAAGTCCAGTTGTCGGTTCATCTAAAAACACGATGTTCGGATCATGGATGAGCGCAAGCGCAATCGCGAGACGCTGCTTTTGTCCGCCAGATAGTCCTTTAATTCTGTCGTTCCGTTTTTCTGTCAACAGCATGTCCTCAACTAACTGATTGATATCGACATGACTTGGATAAAAGCTTGCGTATAAATGAAGGATCTCTTCTACCTTCAATAATTCAAATAAAGAGGTGGACTGCAATTGCACACCGATGACCTCTTTGACTTTATTCACTTGTTTTCGGACGTCAAAGTCTGCGAGCGTCGCCGTTCCTTGATCAGGCTTTCGGAGACCAACCAACATTTCAATCGTTGTCGTTTTGCCTGCACCATTCGGGCCAAGCAGTCCGAAGATCTCTCCTTTTTTCACCTGAAACTCGACCCCATTAACCGCTACAAAAGAGCCATAACGCTTCACAAGACCTTTCACATCTACCATTGTTTCATTCTGCATAACTAGCCTCCTATTGGGACGAGGTACCTGTTCCCATGTCCCACTAAAAAAGAAACAGCCCTTTAAGAGCTGTTAGATTCTACCTCAATTATACGCGATGATGGTCGGCACGCCAATTTTGTACCGCCTTCTTGATTTCGTCCGGTGAAAGATTCTCTGACATCGAGCGTTCGACTAATGCCGGGAATTCTTCATCTGAAGCAAAACGAAGCGCAATGACCTGTTTCGTTGAAAGAGTTGGGTCTAAAAGATTCCCCGTTAACCGGTAATAACGGAAATTTTCTTCGTCCCTGATCACCCGGTCCTGTACTTTAAGCGCGTATAACCTTAGAATCGCTGCCACTAAAATCAGCGTGATGAGCATAAATAAGATCACGAGACTAAGCAGCAACTCACTCCCGATATTTCTGACGATGTACGTAATCGATAAAATAAGCGTTACAAGTGCGAGAAGCGTAAGAACTCTATGGTACTTCGGATCAATCTTTGCATGATTTTCGTAATTTTGTTCTTTCATAAGTAACCTCCTGTTTTTCTAATTATGTATAGCTTGTAAGACACCTTCATCAGTATATCGTTAATCTCCCTCAAATAGTACGATTAGGTGTTTTGCGATCATCATTTTGAGGCTTATACAAAAAATATTTATAAAAATATTAAATTTTATTAATTTTCTGTTAAATAATAATGTATGATAGAAATGTAGGAGAAAAATACTATCTTTTAGGGGGATTGGACATGAGTCAAGGGTTGGAGCAACAGGGGCGTGAGCAATGGAAATCACGCACAGGGTTTATGCTTGCCGCAATGGGGTCGGCAATTGGACTAGGTAACATTTGGAAATTCCCGTATATTACTGGGGAAAATGGTGGCGGCGCATTTATTATCGTTTATTTAATTTGTATCGCACTAATCGGTATTCCGATCATGCTTGCCGAATTTTCAGTCGGTCGAAATACCCAAAAAGATGCTGTTGGATCATTTAAAGAACTAACACCTGGAAAGCCATGGTTTATTACAGGAATATTCGGTGTTATGTCTGCATTCTTAATTCTATCATTCTATGGTGTCGTTGCAGGTTGGGCCCTGTCGTATACGACGAAAGCTATTAGCGGAGATCTTCTCGCTGTACCTGCTGAAAAAATGGCCGACCATTTCGGTGGCTTTATCGGAGCATCACTAGGTCCAATTATATGGCAGTTATTATTTATGGGACTCGTTATCATTATTGTTGTTAAAGGGATTAAACAAGGTATTGAAAAGTGGAATAAAATCTTGATGCCTACATTAGGAATACTCCTAGTTGTGTTAGCAATTCGCGGCTTAACACTACCAGGATCAGGAGAAGGTTTTTCATTCCTCTTCTCACCAGATTTCTCAGCGCTAAATGCTGAAGCTGTTCTGGTTGCTTTAGGGCATGCATTCTTCTCACTCAGCTTGGGGATGGGAACGATGATTACGTATGGTAGTTATGTACCACAGAACGTGAAACTCCCTACCGCTGCAGTAGGCGTCAGTATGGCAGATACAGGGTTTGCATTACTCGCAGGACTTGCAATCTTCCCTGCCGTATTCGCTTTCGGAATGGACCCAGGCGCAGGACCAGGGTTAATCTTCATCACACTTCCTGCTGTATTTGAACAAATGCCATTAGGACAGTTCTTCTCGATCTTGTTCTTCCTACTGATTTCAATGGCAGCTTTAACATCAGCGATTTCGATTCTAGAAGTACCGGTTGCGTACTTTATGCGTAAGTTTGAGTGGACACGTAAAAAAGCAACTTGGATCCTAGGAACGATCATTTTCTTATTCGGTGTTCCATCTTCTCTTTCACTAGGGGCATGGAGTGAATTCACGATCTTCGGCAAAGGATTCTTCGATGCAGTCGACTATTTAGCTTCCAACATCCTCCTACCACTCGGTGGATTATTGACTGCTCTATTTGTCGGTTGGGCACTTGGTAAGAAGAAATCCCTTGAAATCGGAGGACTTCGCGAAGGCGGTCTATGGGGCATGTTATGGATTTGGTCACTAAGACTTGTCGCTCCAATACTGATCCTCATCGTTATGGCATCCGTACTTGGATTTATCTAAAATTAGTAACTGGTCCCGTTATTAAAAAACACGACTAAAAGCACCGCAGATTGCGGTGCTTTTTTTCTGTGAAAAAAAAGCCCAAATTCATTATGAATTGAGCTATTTCTCGTATTTATTTGAAACCTTTTACTCCATTAAAGGTCCCTTATCTTGAATAAAGACTATAAATCCTTTTCTAAACAGTAGTGTGGTTTTCCATCCAAAACTACTTCTTTAAATTTGTTAAAACCTAATTTAGTCCAAATAATTAACCCTTTCTCATTTTCCTTATGTACTGCCAAACGTAACTTATTCTTTTCTTTTTGTCTAATGAGCTCTTCTAAATGTCGAAATGCTTCAAGAGAGTTTCCAGAACCTTGAAACTGTTTATGAATGACAAACAAACTTACCCAAGGTGTACCATCAGAGGGATTTTCTATGCAGTAATCCACTAGACCAATGTGCTTTTCAGACTTCTTGATTAATAATCGAGTGGTGTTTAGCTTCTTAGATTCTTGAAACTCAGACTCTATATCTTCAAAACTAATAGTTTGTTTATTCTTGGACACAAGATTATAGGACGGATTTGAATTCATAATCTCTAATTCAATTTTCCACTTATTAATTTCATTCTTTTCAAACATCATCACTTTTAGCACATCCCTACTTCCAATGTCGTTTATCTCTCCGGTCAAAGATTGAGCACTTACTTTTTAAGCAAGCGCCCCCTTTTCATGAAAACTTGATTTCTAGATAATATCGATCTTTCGTTTACTCTTTGTAATTTAACAGTTTATAAGGCTATTATTCTTCGCAAAATAAATATTCCAGCCCATCGAGAAAGGTTTCACGCCACCAAAGCAAATCATGCCCTCCATTAAATATTTCATACTTAACTTCATAACCATTACTGAGAAGCGTTTGGTATGTGAGTGAATTTGCGTGTTGTAATTCGTCCATTTCTAACCGTCCAGAATTCATATATATACGAACAGGATGCTTTGGTTGGGATTCTAGATAATGAACGGACCAATACTGATCATTCTCAACCTTCGTTTTTTTGTGATTAAAGGATCCTGATTGAGATATTACATTACCAAAAAGGTTCGAATGATTTAACGCAGTATAAAAAGCGGATAAACCACCTAAACTTGCACCGCATAAAGCGACATCTTTAGGATTGTGACTAACAGCGAAGGTATTACGTATCCATGGTAGTAACTCATCTGTGATAAATTTAGTAAACTGTTCATTTCCATTAAATTCATTAAAACGATCAGGACTATCCACTCCAATCATTAATGTTGGAGCTATATTTCCTTCTTCATATAAATGGTCAATCATATTAGCAACTGGAATAGCTTCTGTATATTGAAATCCATCAAAAATAATTAATAGATTTTTGGGAGTATCAATGGCATTAACGGGGTCATAGATCCATAGATTCCTTTGGTTATCCAAAAGGTTACTGGTAAAAACCTCTTTGTATATATTATGGTTCTTATTTTTTATATCCAAAGATGAAAGCGACTTACTGACTGAGAAGTATGAAACCTCTGTGTTTTTAATTTTTATGTCACCTGGTGATTCAGAAAACAACATTTTGTTGGGATTTAAAGGATCTGTTAAAAAATGTTCAAAGCGTTTCTCCCAGTTGTCTCCAAACTCATCATTTACCGAAAAGTAATATGTACTAGCCACTGGACTGTCGGTTTTAAAGGATTTCACCCATACCTTGCTATCTTCGATTTTTACCATTTCCCCTTTGTCTAACTCCCATCCTGGAAAACTGCCCAAGACATGAACGGATTTGGTTTCACTATCGCCAAAATAAATAAAATGAATACAAATCCCATCATCTATTGTTTCAATGATAGGTGTCCCCAGTGACTCAATGTAACTATATTTTCTATCATTGATAGTTTCATTGATATATGGACTTTGTACCTCTTTGATTTTCATTTATACCTCCTAATTTCTTATTATCTCCTTTTTTCACGAAAGCCCCCTAGTAGCTGAAAATTAACAAGTAATCCTAACCCTCACCCTTTTTATCGTTAGTTGAGCGGTTTCTTTCTCTCATCATTTCTAACTCAATTTGTTTCTCTTTCAAATCAATTTCTCTTAATGTTTCCTTATGCTTCAATCCATTCTTATGAGCATAATAAAGTAGAGAAAATGCAACAATTAACGGTAACCAAAGCCATTCTAACATTATTTCCCCCTCTAAGTTGTTAACTAACAATGTAATATCTATTTTCCCTCTTATATTGAATAAGGATTACCGGAAGATGATCTTCAAGAAAAAATTTATAATGCCATTAAATGTATCAATGACAAGCCCTTTGTTTTTCTTTTTCATTTTCCGATGATATTCATCCTGTTTTAGAATTGGATACTCCTTCTTCAGGTCCTTCACAATCCCACACCCCTTTTTAATTAACTACAATTTTAGCATATTATTCCAAATATTTGTTTGCATTTTCAGTGTTTGCGATAGATAACAGAATCCATAACAAAACAAAGACGGTTCTCATGCTTAAGAGCAGGAGAGCCGTCCTTTTTATTTCCTTTTACAAATCTCTGGTGGTTCACTATTCATACATTTGTTATCAATGAATGTATTGTTTGGGTTCGTAGATTTAATATCTACCGGTCTATTTTCAACGATCTGATTTTTGTAAATGAGATTATTATTCGCTTCTGGAGTTAGTTCGACACCGTTGTGATGATTTCTTGCAATCGTGTTTTCGGTTAGATTATTAAAGTCGCTATTGATCATTACGCCAGACTTCGAGTTAGATCTAATCGTGTTGCCTGCGACTTGGGCACCTTCGTTATCAAGTCGGACACCGTTTTGGTTTAAATAAAGCTTATTTTTGATGATTGCTCCAGATCCGAGACCCGATACTTCATAAACCCCATTTTGCTTATTCCCCATCATTTCATTGTTATAGATAAAATTGAATCCAGCTGTGTCTGAAATCCCGTTTTGTCCGTTATCTTTGATCCGGTTCTTTGTAATTGTGCTTCCGACAGTCGTGCTTCCTTCATAGTTGATTCCATTTTCACCATTTGAGGATATGTCGTTGTTTACAATCCACGTGTTCATTGCTTTGATCGTTATGCCATGTACTTTCGCTTTGGTGATTTTATTTTTCCACATTAATGTAGAGAACGCGAGGGACAGTTCAATTCCGCTACCATCCGTTATATTGTTGATCGTATTTGCTATGAGTGAGATGCCAGTTCCTTTTACCGTAATACCTGCTTGCGCATAGTTTTGGATCTTGAAACCTTTAACCTGCACAAGGTTGGAAGCTAACGCAAACCCAATATTTAATTTTCCTTCACCATCTAAAATTACTCGATTTCCATTCGCGATGAGGTTCAGTCCTGACTTTGAGATTGGAACAGATACTTCCTCTTTATACACGCCGTTACTGACTAATATGGTATCGCCTATAGACGCTGCATTCACAGCTTCAGAAATCGTTGGAAATTCTTTAGGAACGTGAAGGACGCCTTGTTTAACGGTATCTACTTCTTCCGGGCGAAGAAAAGGCGAGGTGATGATTCGGTTCTGCAGGATGGTATTTTTCTGATTTTTAACAACGAGGTTTTCTGGTTTGTTTCCTTTAAGAAGATTTTGATAGACGAGATTTTTCAGCGCTTTAGCAGATAATACAACACCATTGTCCATATGATCGTCAATCTTGTTCAGCTCAAGGACATTCAGAGCCGACTCAATCTTGATACCAGTTTTTTCATTATTGTTGACTAGATTATCTAATATGGAATTCCCGACCGTCTTGACCGACATGCCGTTTTGTTTGTTGCGATTAACCTGGTTCCCTAAAGTTATCGAACTTCCAATTCCAGATGGAAGATGGATCCCTTCTTGTCTATTCATAGAAACATCGTTATCGTATATGAGGTTAAACCCCTGGTCCTCAACGATACCATGCTCGTTATTCGTAACCCGATTTCCGACGATATGGTTTCCAACCTTTTGGATTCGTACACCACTCTGTCGATTGTAGCTAAATTCGTTATCGACGACCCAAACATTTTTTGACTGAAGATTAATACCATCAAGGCGAGCATGAGAGATTTTATTTTTCCAGATTAAATTGGAGAATGTTTTTTGATCAAGCTGAATACCATGACCTTCTGTAACCTTTTCAATCGTATTCCCAATCAGCTTCACACCGTATACACCAGTCACTTCGATGCCAGCTTTCACGTAATTTGTGATTGAAAAATCACTCACTTCAATGTTGTTCGCTTCTAATGTAAAAGCAGTATCCAGTTCACCTTTTCCGTTGAGGATTACCTTGCTTCCATTCGCAATGATCCGTAATGAGGCTTTGCTAGAGGGAACGGTTATGCATTCCTGATAAACGCCGTCCGCTACTAATATTGTGTCTCCTGATGCTGCTGCATTTACAGCCTGTAAAATCGACGAAAAATCCTTCGGGACGTGGATAACACTCCGATCACTACGTTCTGTATCACGCGCACTTTGTACGATGTTTGAAATATCGTCGTGATACTCTTTGATGACATGATTCCATTGTTCAAACAGCTGACTTAACGTTCGATACTTGTTTTCTGTAGTCATTTTTTTATGGCACCTTTCTATGTCACTATGAAACACGCTTTTCATAGTGCTTGTACCATAGTTTATGAACGAACCGATATCCTGACTGTACAAGTACCTAATCTCTGAAAAACAAAAGGACAATGTCATTCTTGACTTAAATCAATGACTGTTTCCACTCATTGGATTACTATACAATTAAACATAAAAGAGGGGTTGGTATGAGTTGAAGAACGTTCAGCAAAGGGCAGCTATTATTGCAGGGGTATCATTACTACTTATGGCCATTGCGGCAGGTTTCTCATATGGATATGTGCACAATTCGTTAGTCATTACAGGGGATGCAGGCGCAACATTCAAAAACATCCAAGCATCCCTCTCATTATTTGAGCTTGGTATACTTGGATGGATGATCATCATTATTCTGGATGTTCTTGTATCGTGGGCTTTTTATGTCGTATTGAAGCCGGTCCACAAAGCGTACTCGCTAGTAGCTATTTGGCTTAGACTCCTATACACGGCTATTCTCGCATTGGCTGTATCGCATTTAGTGATTGCTCGACAAACCATTCTTGAAGGGGCACAAATTCCCCCATCTCAAGTCATGACTTCCATTCTATCTTTTGAATCTATTTGGTCAATCGGCTTGATTATATTTGGTTTACACCTTTTCTTCGTCGGATTTGTTGCTTTAAAATCTTCCCGTATCCCGAAAATAATCAGCTATTTACTTGTTATTGCTGGTAGTAGTTATATGTTGATTCATCTGTTACACACCTTCTTTCCGCAATTGGAACACACAACGAACATGCTGGAAATGGTGTTAAGCCTACCGATGATCGCGGGTGAACTAGGCTTTGGAATATGGCTAATGGTGAAAGGCAGAAAAGTTACAATGACGGACTAGTCGACGATTTTTAATTCAGCTTGCTCTGATCTTTTTTTTATACGGCTTAACGATTCAGGTGTAATCCCTAAATAACTTGCGAGCTGATGCTGAGGAACCCTGTTCAAGAGTTCCGGCTTCTTTTCCTTCAATGCTTTATACCGTTCTTCAGGCTTAGAGGCGACGAATGTAGTGAAATTATCGTGCATCTCTCCCATACTCTCTTCCATCATTTTACGCAACATCTTTTCCAGGACAGGATGTGCTTCTAACATGTCCTGTTCTGTTAATAAATCACCAACCACCAACACACACTCTTCCAGGCAGCTTAACGCATATTTTGATGTTTTATCCTGACTATGCTGGTTGAATATCGTTACACTTTCTTGCTCGGTAAAGAAGTTGAAGGTATGCTCTTTTCCATTTTCATCAACAGCGTACTGCCGTACCATACCTTTTAGAACGAAAAAACATTGCGTTGGAACGTCACCTTGCTGTACTAAAACGGTCCCTTTCTCAAACGTTTCAACACAGATATCTGCTGCAATTTTTTCTAATTCAGGCTCACTTAAATCAGTAAACCGATTCATATAATCGATAAGGATTCCCTTCATTTCCCTTCCCCTCTCACTAACGACTCATTAATACTAGTATATCAATGATTCACATCATCCGATTACTCCTATGTTAGAATAAAAGAATCGTTTTCATGAATTTAGCAGGCATAGGAGTGTACGCTCAATGAACAAGAAAGATATAGCTGGATTGCGCAGACAATTGAAAGTGGACAATGACTTAATGAAGATCTCGGACATTTTCAACGTATATATTATGAAAGAAACGACAGACATTTATCATTATCAGAGCCAGCCGTTCGAAATGCTCGACCGGGATCAACAGGAGCTATTTATTAAAAACTTCAAGAAACTGATCACCGGACAGGTAGATGAAAAGCTTTTTGAATTAAAGTTCAAGCGGGACGCAGACAATCACAGCCAGCTTATCCTACATAAAGGCTTACTAAGCAAAGAGGTTGAAGACTGGAAGGATCAAATGCTTCAAATGACGGAGAAAATGATCAAAGACAATCCGTATGAAAAGGATGTCGTGATCACCTTCATCCGCGCCGAATATTTGAAACCGATGAAAAAGCGAAATGATGAAGCAGAAGAAAGTGAACGAGATGCGGTTTACTCCCACCCCTTCATCCTTTGCAGCATCAATAAAACACAAGAGGCAAAAAGAGAGCTCGTTTTTGACTATGTGGAAAAAGCATTCAAATACAATATTGATGTAGACTCCGTCATTGATCTCGACACACCGATGACTGGATTTCTTTTCCCTGCCTTCTCAAACGGCGCATCGGATGTGAACCATGTTTTA
Source organism: Pseudalkalibacillus berkeleyi (assembly GCF_021608225.1). NCBI lineage: Bacteria > Bacillati > Bacillota > Bacilli > Caryophanales > Fictibacillaceae > Pseudalkalibacillus > Pseudalkalibacillus berkeleyi. Next base: position 50,303 of record NZ_JAKIJS010000002.1, on the reverse strand, counting down.
TACGCAGCGAACAAAGCAAATGAACCGGATTATAGATTCATAGATGAAGTGCTGAACGGTGACCATACAATCACTGCCAAAGAAGATAAAGAAGTGTTTGAAGAAGTAATGAAGGATGTTATGGGCGATCAGCTCACCCCCTCTACTCTCGCGAACGTATACCGGGAGATCAACACGATGGTCGAGGAAAACGAAGATGACGAAGAACCAAGGCTTGATTACAAGAACGTTGAACGTGTCTTAAACCAAAGTGGCGGGGAACAAGTCGAATCTGAAAAAGTGAAAGCCGCTTTTGAAAGAATCACAGATAACGAATCTTATGAACTAAAAGCAAGTAGCGTCGTACCGAAATACAAATCGAAGTCGATTAAAATTCAAACGAAAGTCGCCAACATCTCCATCAGCCCACAAGACCTCGAATACGTCAGGCAAGTCAATTACAAAGGCAAACGCTGTATCATGATTGAAGTAGAAGAAGACGTGGACATTGAAGGGTTTAGGTTGTTACCTGAAGCGTTTGGGGAGTAGATAATAGAAGGCGGTTCTGTTGCTTTATGGTAGAGCAATTGAACCGTTTTTTATCCAAAATACACTTTTACACTACCTTCCTCATGCGCAGTTGATAAACATTGCTCTATAAAATTGAATATTTGCTTTAGATCAATATCTGTCTTAGAGACCTCCTTTTTTCCGAAGGTTTTCTTATAGTCATTCATAGCTTTTTCAAGTTGTTGTTTGGATATGATTGTACTGCCTCCATTCCCACTCACTCCTGCATGAAATTCCTCCGCATTCAGCAAATTGTACAATATGATAGAGTTGTAATTTCCCATACTAAAACGAGCATAAGCAATATCCTCTCCTGTTTTATTTACACCAAAAATATCGTGTCCCATAAGCACATCCTCCTTAATATTAATTTATTCGTAATTGTATGCATACTTCTTCTTAAAGGTATGAACTCGGTATTCACCTCCTTTCCTTTGTAATCGCTTGAAAGAATTAAGGTGGTTAGAAGATTAAAATGAAGGTTTTATAGAATTAGAGTGAAGAATAGGTACTGTTTCTTTAGGAATCTTACTTTTGGAAGGGTTTATTACAGAAGTACTTTTGATGAGTAAAAATTGAAACAAAGAGGTATTTTGTGGTTGTTTTGTAAATTATTCCATTTTATGTAAAGGTTGTCAAGATAAAAAATAGATTCTTGACAAGACAGTAGGAAAAAAATTGTTCAGCTATAATCCACACGTGAAGTCGATGAAAAACGGAAGGAAGGTTCATCTGCTTATTTCAAATGAACCACTCATTCTCCACTACTCTGGCAACCTCATTGCCACAGGTTTTACACTTTCCTTTTAATAGCACTCCATACGGATTATTGACTATAATGAAATCAACTATGGTGACAGCATCTCTACAATTAGCACAAAAAACATTCTGGATGAGATTACTTCTAATATCTTTAGGTATGGTTAACCACTTTTTATTAGCTTCCATTTTCAAGACTCCCTCTCTCGACTAACACCTGACGGATGCAATTGGGACTATTCTTTCAGTGCGTGCATAAGAATCCAAAAGAAACGTCCCCTAGGCACTCCAAAACATACTAAAAGATATCCCGAAAATTGAGGATATCTTTTACTACTAAATATTTTCATTTCATAATAACCTGTGCCACACACTCCACGTGCGTCGTATGTGGAAACATATCTACTGGTTGGACTTGCTGTGTTTCATATCCGCCTTCTTCTAGGATGGCGAGGTCTCGGGCTAGGGTTGCTGGGTTGCAGGATACGTAGACGACTCGGTTTGGTTTCATGTCTAGGATTGTGTTGAGTAGGGTTTCGTCGCAGCCTTTTCTTGGTGGATCGACGACGATGGTGTCGGCTTTGATTCCTTTTTCATACCAGGCTGGGATGACCGTTTCTGCTTCTCCTGCTTCAAACTCCACGTTTTCCATTCCGTTCAGTTCTGCATTCCGTTTCGCATCTTCAATCGCTTCAGGAACAATTTCCACGCCGTACACCTGGTTCGCTTTTTGAGCTAGGAATAGCGAGATCGTACCGATGCCACAATACGCATCTATGACCGTTTCGTTTCCTTCAAGCTGTGCGTACTCGAGTGCTTTATCATAGAGCACTTTCGTTTGAGTCGGGTTCACTTGGTAGAAGGAACGAGCTGAAATGGCAAATTGAATGTCTCCGATCGTGTCGTAAATGTACTCGTCACCCCAAAGAACTTCGGTTTTATCTCCAAAAATGACGTTCGTTTTCTTCGGGTTGATGTTTTGGACAATTGATTTCACATTCGGAATACGATCGATGATGTTTGCCACAATATTTTTCTTATTCGGTAGTTCTTTTCCTTTCGTAACGAGAACGACCATGATTTGATTTGTGTTTTGGCCATACTTCGCAACGACATGGCGGAGCGTTCCTTTGTGGGTGCGTTCATTGTAGGCTCGGATGCCATAATGGTTGGCAATCTCTTTTACCGTCTGGACGACAAGGTCGTTAGCTTCCTGTTGGATCAGGCATTCCTTCATGTCGATAATCCGATGGCTTCCTTTTTGATAAAATCCAGTGATCAGTCCGCCTTCTTGTTCTCCAACTGGTACTTGCGCTTTATTTCGGTAGCGCCAAGGATCGTCCATACCTAAGACAGGTAATACGTTGACGTCCTTAAGCTTGCCGATTCGCTCCATCACGTCTTGCACTTGTTTTTGTTTGTATTCAAGCTGTCCTTCATATGTCAGGTGTTGAAGCTGGCAGCCGCCGCATTGCTTGTAGATCGGACATGGTGGTGTTGTTCGGTGCTCGCTTTCTTTCGTTAGTTCCAGCAGCTTTCCGAAACCGAAGCCTTTCTTCGTTTTGGTAACCTTCACTTGTGCTTCTTCCCCAGGTAACCCTCTAGGTACGAAAAGGGTATAACCATCTACCTTCGCCACACCTGCACCATCATGGGAAAGGTCTTGGAACGTGACGTTCACGATATCATTTTTTTGGACTGGTAATGCTTTTTTGGACATTTCTTTTCCTTCTTCCGCTCGTAAAATTCTTATCTGATTGTAGCACAATACGTTGTCAGTAAACAAAAATGGTTGCGGATTTTTCATTTGGAGATATTTGGGCATAATGATACGTAACAACTTGATTAGAGGTGTATACATGAAATTCGTTAAGATGCCCTTAGTGTTTGCGGTAGTGGGATTCATTTATGGATTTTCTATCGGTGGCCTTCCCAATGCCTTTAGTTATGCCATTGGCTTTTTCGTAGGAGGTTTTACGTACCGAGTATTACGTCACTTACTCATTATCAATATAAAGAAAACTTGGTAAAGCCAAGCCTTTAGGTGAAGGCTGAACCATAGTTGCACTTATACTGAAGAAAGAATTCATTCTTTCTTTAAGTGTGAAAAACATCAGCCCCAAGCGTTAATCGCTTAGGGCTTGTTTTTTTATATTTTAATCCATCGTATTCCCTTCTGCCGGGATTGGGTTTTCTTTAAGAATACGTGCCATGTGGATAAGATTGTGGCTCATCATTTTGATATTTTTCTCGGTGAATTCATTTTTTCCGTCTGCGTCCATGTAAGAGGGTCCTGGACCTGCTTCTCCTACCCAATAGGCGTCAACGTTCGGCGGAATCGTGAAACCGATGTGTGACAGGGCATAAAGAACGGACCGAGCAGCATTTTTCGCGCCGTCTTCATTTCCTGTTATGACAACTCCACCGACTTTATTGTAGTAGATCGCTTGTCCTTTTTCATTCGTATGCCCGCTTGCCCCGTATAGGCGTTCAATCGCATGCGCAGCAATACTACTCTTCTCCCCTAACCAGAGTGGTGTTCCAATGATCAGGATGTCAGCCGCCTTCACTTTTTCATGAATTTCAGGCCAGTCGTCACCTTCACCTGTATCATCCGTAATACCATAGCCTATGTTATAGTCTGCAAGGCGTACAATATCGTATGTAACATCATGCTCCTTAAAGATCTTCAGGGATTCATCAATCAGGGCTTGTGTGTGGGACGTCTCATCGCTTGATTTCAATGAACAATTCAGTACAAGTGTATGTAATTTCAATTCGATTTCCTCCTTTTGCTTCATATAGGGCTTATTCCCTAAATGAGTTATACATAAGCGTAGTTGTTCAAGTTCAAACATATCGTGGTGGTATTTCATGGTAAAATAACGGCAAATGCAAAAGTAATGAGGAGGAGATGTATTGAAAATCAGATTATTTGTCTTCTGTAGTTTAATAGTCATGTTAATAGGGTGTACATCTGAAGAAGTTGTGGAAGAAAAAATGATTTTACCAGAGAATACGCCTGACTTCGTAAAGGAATCCGATATCGATGCAATAAGCTGGGACAACAAGGCTGTAGAATTTGGTCGCCGGTACATGATTGGGAACGAAAACAAAACAGGAATCATCGGTGCCGATATGCCCAGTCTAAATGGCCAAAAGTGGATGTGGCACTTGTGGGATGTACCATCACAAGTAGAGCTGACCGTTGTCGGCTACCATAAAGAGACTGATTCGGTTCATCAAGTGTTATATGAGAGCGAACGTAAAACTCATTACTGGTCAAAGGAAATGGCCGGACCGAATAACGGCGCTGATGCGCACATGCCATCAAATGTAAAATTTCCTGAATCAGGTGAGTGGGCATTTCTCGTCTATGCAGATGGTGAATTATACGACATTGTTGTGATGGAGGTATCTTAAGAAAATAAGGGAGGATACATAGTGAGTCATACTTTTAAGGTGCTAGGTTGGGTTTTTATTGGGCTAGGCATCATCAGTTCCTTTATCATGTTTGACGGTGGGGCTGTGTTCGTTTCTATCTCCGTTGTAGTCTTTCAATCGCTCTTCTTGTTTGCAATTAGTGAAATCTTAGAGCATTTGGATCGTACAGCAACGAAAACAACCGAACTCGAAGCCATTAAATACGAACTAAAGAAAGTCCGTAGTTTGTTAAAAGAATCGAAGTAAGAACCTTAATGTAAAAGGCACCGGTTTCCGGTGCCTTTTTGTTATTGCTTTGCGAGTACCTGATCCACGAACATCTTCTTACCGTCCGTGTAAGCTTTTTCGTTGTCAGGGTAGCGTTCTGCAAGCTCTTGTTTGTGTCGTTCGTATGCGTTTGCAGTTTCGGGATGTTCGTTCAAATAATCTCTGAAGAACGTGTGCGCTTTCCACCAGCCGCCGTTATGCTCAACGACATGGAGGATATGTGTTTTCGTAAGATTTTCTAAGCTCGAAAACTTCGCAAAAACAACCTTCCCTTCTAACACAACTTTCTTTAATCGGAAATAGCCTTGTTCTCTCAGCTTTTCCTCGTCAAAAGCTTTAATGTCCTCCATAGCTGTTACACCAACGAGAATATCAATGATTGGCTTCGCTTGGATCCCATTAATAGCGGTACTCCCCATATGCTGGATATCTTCGGCTTGATCCCCAATCAATGAATTAAGAAGCGTTTTCTCCTCGTCAAATAAAGATCTCCAACTTGAATCATGTGAGGCCAAAATGACCTTGCCTTTATTTACTCCTAGCACAAAATCCCTCCAGACTGTTTAAGGTTTCTCTATTTTTACTTAATCGGTACAACGATTGATTTCCCATTTGGTCTTACAGCAGCATATTTAGATATGCGGAGGAAAGATTCCCCTTTCACTGTACCGTCAAAAGAGAGAACAAATTCTTTTACTAAACCATCCTCAGTACTGCGGTAGTCTGTATCGTTTACGGACTCTAACCCCACTTTCCCGTTGGTGCCCGTAAGTTCAGCTTCCAGTACGCTGAAGTTGTCATCTGCCGTCAATAAGATTTCAATCTTACCATTCTCCTTTTTGATTTCATCAATAGAGATTGTTTGATCATCTAGTTTGAACGTGCCTTGTTTTAGCGGTATTTTTTGCTCTGATTCATTCGTCGTTAGACCGCTTTCAAGTATGATGGTGAGTTCTTCCACATCATCTAACGGTTCGAATTTCACATCAAATGTGTTACCAAATAGTCCAGAGCTATTTCCTTGCCCTTGCTTTTGAATCAGTTTTCCATCTGCTCTTAATTGAATTTCAAAGCCTTGAGAAGTCATTTCACTATGCCAAGCTTTTTTATCCTCAACGAATATTTTACCTGTAAAAACAGTTTGCGTTGGTGTTGCGACCATTTCTTCAAACACATAATCTGCGCTACTCGTTTTAATCGTTTGATTAATTTTCTGCTTATATTTCGTCATCATGGCCTTTGAACGGTCTAGTTCAAATGGTATCTCCACATTCTTACTAGGATCATTATCATAACTCAGTCTAAATGTCAGCTCTCTAGCGAAGGGATTGGGTGGTTCAAAGGACTGTGCAATTGTCATTGAGGTATTGTCATCACTTGTCGTTGCCCTACCTGAATCTGGTGTAATTTCTCCAAGGAAACCGTCTAAAATCCCTCTTGTATTAAGATAGATATCCTCAACCTTCTGCTTTGGATCGTAAAGGGTATAGAAAAGAATCAGTTGATTATCATCCAGCATCAATCCATCAAGCGTCAACTTTCCTCCATCTGGAAGGTCTGCACTCTTTCCAATGACCTGACCTTTCCCTTGTTCGTTCAACTCACTTAAAGAGTCCGTCAATATATCGTCATAACCAAGTATCTTCTTTCCGTAAAAAGCGATCGTATCAAATTGGTAGGTGAAAAAGAATACAAATATAAACGATGCAGCTATGAGGAAGGGTTTTTTGAAATGATTGCTCTGTTTTGTCGGAGCTTCATTAAGCTTTGATCGCAACCGCTCTTCTAAGGCTTCAGGTGCCTTCAATAATCGTATTTTCTCTCCATCTTTTCTCAAGCTTTTTTTGATATCACTCATAAGTATTCACCTCCAAGGTGTTCCTTGAGCTTTTTGAGTCCAGTAGAAATTCTTGATTTGACTGTTCCTAGGGGAACGTTTGTTAAGCGGGCAATCGTTTCATAGTCATAATCGAGCCAGTATCTGAGCTGAATGGCTTCTTGCTGGTCCTTATTCAGCTGTTCCAAGTGTGTTTTCACGTCCAATTTATATATGCTGGTCTCTCCTTCTTTTTCTTGAAAGTGCTCATGATTACTTTTCAATACTGTCGTCTTCTTTCGTTTTCTTAAGATGTCATGGCACTCATTAACGAGGATGGTCTTGCTCCAGCTATAAAAGGATTGTGATTTGTTCAGTCGGCTAATCTTTTCGTAGAGAATGACGATCATGTCCTCAAGGGCATCCATCGCATCTTCCTCATGTCGTAAATAGCTATACGCGAGCCGGTAATACTCATCCTTTCGTTCCAATACGAGCTGTAATAGTGCTTCTTTATCCCCACGTTGTGCTTTCCGCACCAGTTTTTTAATTTGCAATGTCTCCCCCCTCTTTCTTACTTGTTAGAGTCATTAATCCTACGAAAAGTTCAAATGTTTTTTAAAATTTTAAAGAAAAGACCTCCACACGGGAAGTCCCTTACAAAAACCAGATTACGGTTCATCGCACTCCTTAGGTTCGTAATGCTCAGCTTGGCTAGGAGGTTCTAAGCCAGTACTTGACCAAGAAATCTGGCATATTTCATCCTTTATGTAATACGTATAGGTCCACTCTTTCTCACTTTGAAAGGTGACATTTAGTTGATAGGCGTTATAACGAGGTGTTGTCCTTCTTTCAATCTTCCAATCTTCACTTGCATACTTATTTGACAAATAATGATTAAGCCGCTCTTCACTTTTGGTGATTTGATATTCATACCAGATTGGACGGATGGCAAAGAATAATAGGATTGCCATTGTAATGGATGTAGCGATTATGATAGTCACTTTTCTAACGTTCTTCGGTACAAAGATTGCTACCAAAAATACAAATGCAATCACACCAGCTGCCATCATCATTTCTATTCATACAACGGGACTCATTAACCTTCCTCCTCTTAAAGTCATTTGTGGATCTACCATATTGCACCTAGAAAACTTTCAATTAAAACATTTGTTTAAATGGAAAAACGTAGTGAGATCAAAGGTTTATTAGCGTCAATCAAATGTTTGTTTGAACTCTATAATAATTTGTCGACTGTTTTTCGAGGTGAAATCTTTCCTTGTTGAACCCCTTAATCCATTCAGGTTCTATTTTCGGTACCTGACAAGAGCACTCTATCAATTAAACGTTTATTTGAACTGCAAATCCCTTCTACAGCAATTGATTAGGTCCCTTAATCAAATGTTTGTTTGATAGTTTGAAAATTTTGTCGAGAAGGTTTTAGATTCTTTTATGCTATGTCTTGCTGAAATCATCCACCTTTAATTTTCCCATATACATTCACCTTTCCATCCTTTTCCATAAGTGTACCAAACTTACCTTGAAGTTGGCAGACACCTTTTAAAATCCTTACCACTCTAGTGGTCTATGTCAATCAAATGTTTGTTTGAAGTCCGTTGGTGTTTGTCGAATGCCCCATTTATACTGAAAAGTGCTCGAGAGTAGATCCTCCCGAGCACTTTTTATATTTTGAAATATTTACTTAGGTGTTCAATTAATGTTTTTTTATAATATTCGATATCGGGATTCTTCTTCACATCGAAACAAGAAAATGTTTTTAACCCTTTCATCCCTACGTATTTATGGATCAGATGAAGTGGGAAGAGAACATCCTCAACATTTCTCCCCTCAAAGAATTTACTTCTATCGTTGAATGCCTCATAAGGAGCGTTCCATGTGGTTGAGAATATATACTTTTTTCCGGTCAGCAGCCCACCACCTGTTCCGTATTCAGGTGTATTCCCGCGAAAGTATACGCCATGTTCATGTGTTTGATCGAAGTACCTTTTAAAGAGTCCCGGTACACTGTAATTGTATATGGGCGTCTGGTAGATGACCGCATCAGCCCATTTCACTTTCTCTTGTTCCTCACTTTTATCATAACCGTCCTCTAAAATCGATGTTTTCACTTCATAATGGTGTGAGAGACAATCAATGATTACATTGAAGAGCGTGCGGTTGAGTTCACCTCTTGAGTGTTTAAAATACTCATGACCATTAATAACAAGAATCTTCTCCATATGAACACCCCTTTCTTAACTATGGATTTTACCACTAATTTTTCATCGTTTTCAAAAAAAACCATGCTATGTTCCCTTATAAAGTTCTTGTCCCACAAGGGGTATGACACTTCAATCAAATGTTTGTTTGAATCATATTGGAGTTTGTCGAATGAGTGAATTAGTTGATTTCATCGTTTTTCAGGTCTATGTATAGAGAGCCGTCTTTTTGCACTTCAGCGTAAAAGATGTCTGAAGGATCTTTGACACCTGCTTTTCGTAATTGCTGCTCGAGCCAGAGTGGACTGAGGTTCAATTTCAACAGATTGTGTTCATTGATTTTCCCATCTGATATCACTTCCGTCCCAATTGGAATGACGCTACTACTTTTAGAGAACCCAAGGTCCTCCTTCGTAACGGATTGCTTATTGTCTTTTTTCATAACAGATAAAGTTCCATCTGTTTCAAAGATCGCGTAATCAACATCCTTTATTGAAAAGACACTCTTTCTCCTGAGCATTAAATTTAAGGAGTCTAGATCTAATCGAGCTTTTCGTAACGCACCCTCCATGATCTTACCTTCCTTAATCACAATAAGAGCGTCACCATTGAACCATTTCATGGCTCGCTTTGACTTGATATCTATGTACCCTAACGCAACTGTAAAAACAGTCCAACCTATTAATGCGTAAATCCCGCTTAGTACATCCAGTCGATCATCAATCGCAAGTGAAGCGCCGATATTCCCGATTGCAACAGCAGATACAAAGTTATGAAACGTTATTTGGCTTAACTCTTTTCTCCCCATTATCCTCGTTATGATTAATAACATCATGAATGAAAGCACTAATCGAAGTGTTAGCTCATAAAAGTCCATCCCATTCCAACCTTTCAATCGTTTACCTACTATGTTTCCCATATTCATCCATAAATAAATCAACTAGAATGTATAGACGTATGAAGGATTCCGTCTACTTCAATCAAATGTTTGTTTGACATGCGTTTGATTTTGTCGAATGGATTATTTTCTTATCAATCTAATAACTTGGACTGCTTTTAGTTGGAATCATTCAATAATTTCATCGATACTCTATAATAAACGGTATATAATGTCAGTAAGAGGAGGCGTTAAATATGGGCATTAATTGGGCGGGTATTATCTTTTGGTGCTGTACACTTTCGTCCTTTATTTTGTTTGTCTTTTCAGCCTTAACTCGAGATTCATTGTTTATGTTAATTAGTGGCATCATTCTCATTCCACCAGCATTATACTTTATTGGGTCACCTACACTTTGGTGGATTGCCTTACTACCAATTATTCATTTCGGGTTGGCTACTATATATAGGAGAAATAATGTCCATCACGATAGTAAAATAGAGATTAAAAATAAGAAGGATTGATTGTTTAAACAGTCAAACGATTCCTGAACTGAAGGAGGCACATTCGTGACAGACATTGTCTTACTCACGGCTATTAGCTTAAGCTGGATTATATTCAGCTGGTTAGTCATATACTTTCATAGAAAACTGGGCTGGTATATCCTCCCGTACACTGTCTTCCAGCTCGGTGCAACACTCATTGTCTACAGCGTGGCCTTTGTAAAAGGCTGGGCAGGCATAGGATTTACGAGCCTAGGTTTGTTTATAATCGGAGTGGCTTTATTCATATTGTTAATCGTTTTCGTTGGATATAAGATGAAACCACGAGAAGCATACGAGGACTTTACCTAAAGAGGGACTTAACATGAAGTTCCTGGATTTATGCACGATAATTTTGATATATGCACGATAATTTTGATATATGCACAATAATTTTGATTTATGCACGATAATTTTGATATATGCACGATAATCCGGATATATGCACGATAATTCAATTAAATGCACAATAAATCAGATATATACACGAAAGCATAACAAAAGGCTGACCCTGGCATTGATTTCATAATCAATGTATTGGGACAGCCTTATTTGTTAGTCGTTGTCTGTTTTGAACCGTTCTTTCGGGACAATCATTTGCAGGTGATGTCTTAGGTTTACGAACTCGCCTGGGAGGCGTCCTCCGTATTCACCGTCTAGGTTCAGCTGCATTTTCTCATCTGTATGAATCTTAATGCGACTCGCCTTTTCATAAATGATATGTTCATCGCGGATATGGTCCCCTTTAAGTGCAAGGGTTGCAATCCTGATAAACTCTGCAAGGTTCGTCTTTTTCAAAATGACGAGGTCGAATTGACCGTCGTTGAACTCCGAGAGTGGCGCAAGTTTTTCAAATCCACCTACTGAATTCGTGTTAGCGACCAAAAATAGCATGATTTCGCCTTCAAATACTTTGTCATCATACTCAATCTTGACGTTCGTCGGACGGATGGATGGCAGCATCTCCATACCTTTCAAATAATACGCAAGCTGTCCGATCATCGTCTTCATCTGACTCGGAACGGCATATGTCAATTCTGTCAGCTTTCCGCCACCAGCGATGTTGACGAAGTATCTGCCATTCACACGTCCGATATCGACCGGAATATCCGTCCCTTTACAAAGGACATCTACAGCCTTCTCAATCGTTCTAGGGACGCCTAGAGCGCGCGCAAAATCGTTCGTCGTTCCAGCAGGGATAATCCCCATCTTCGGTCTGTTCGGTCGCTCAGCGATCCCGTTGATGACCTCATAGATCGTTCCGTCCCCACCAGCAGCTATGACGAGATCGAATTCCCGCTCAACCGCTAGACGAGCCGCTCTTGTTGCATCACCTTCGTCAGCAACAGTAGCATGTGCAGACGTCTCATAGCCCGCCTTTTCAAGCTTTTCTAATATGTAGGGTAACTGACGCTTTACTAGCTCACGCCCTGAAGTTGGATTATAAATTAATCGTGCTCGTTTCATATCGATCACCTTTTTTACTTAGGGTTCTATTTCCTTCACAAAACAATCGCTTCTAAGATTGTAATTTTTTCTAGTCCACCTTATTATAGTGACCCCAAATACAAAATGCAAAGACCATATACCCTAAATTGAATTCAATCAGAAAAGAAGCCCCTATTAAGGGCTTCCTTCCATTCACTTTATCGTTTGTTCATTTCTTCGACGAGTATTTTGTTGACCATCGGTGGGTTTGCTTTCCCTTTCGTCGCCTTCATCACTTGACCGACGAGGAATCCGATTGCTCGGTCTTTACCGTTCTTAAAGTCTTCAATCGACTGTTCATTTTCATCTAAAATACCTGTAATAATTGTACGAAGTTCACCTTCATCAGAGATTTGGACGAGTCCTTTCTCCTTGACGATCACTTCTGGATCGCCACCTTTTTCGATCAAGTCTTTGAATACTTTCTTCGCAATCTTAGAAGAAATCGTTCCTTTTTCAATCAAGGTGATCATTTTCGCAAGACCTTCAGGTGTAAGTGCCACTTCGTCAATCTCTTTGTATTCAGCATTCAAGTACGCGGAGACTTCACCCATCATCCAGTTCGATGCAGCTTTTGCATCTGCGCCATTTGCGAGTACTTCTTCAAAGAAGTCGGACATTTTCTTCGATTGGGTTAAAACCATTGCATCATAAGATGGTAGTTTCAAGTCTTGGATGTAACGTTGCTTACGTACATCCGGAAGCTCAGGAATTTCTGAACGGACACGCTCAATCCAAGCTTCATCAATAGATAGCCCAACGAGATCCGGTTCTGGGAAGTAACGATAGTCGTCCGAACCTTCCTTAACACGCATGAGAATCGTCTTTTTCGTCGTTTCATCAAATCGGCGTGTCTCTTGAAGGATTTCTCCTCCGCTAAGCAATTCTTTCTCCTGGCGGATCTCTTCGTGTGCAAGACCTTTTTGTACGTTTGCAAATGAGTTTAAGTTCTTAAGCTCTGCTTTCGTACCGAACTTCTCTTGTCCGACCGGGCGGAGTGAGATGTTCGCGTCGCATCGCAACGAACCTTCTTCCATTTTACAATCCGATACTTCTGTATATTGCAGGATCGCTTTCAATTTTTCTAAGTATGCGTAAGCTTCTTCTGGTGTGCGGATGTCCGGCTCAGAGACGATCTCAACAAGCGGCGTCCCTTGACGGTTCAAGTCCACAAGAGAATGCGTTCCGTCGTCAGCGTGCATCGACTTACCCGCGTCCTCCTCCATATGGAGACGCGTGATCCCGATTCGTTTCTTCTCACCTTCTACTTCGATTTCAATCCAGCCGTTTTCGCCGATCGGCTTATCAAATTGTGAGATCTGATACGCCTTCGGATTGTCTGGATAGAAGTAGTTCTTACGGTCAAATTTCGTTTCGCGCGTGATTTCACAGTTCAATGCCATTGCGGCGCGCATTGCAAAATCAACGGCTTGTTCGTTTACGACAGGTAAAACCCCTGGGTGTCCGAGACAGATTGGGCACACGTTCGTGTTCGGCGGTGCACCGAATTCTGTTGAACAGCTACAGAAGATTTTCGAATTCGTTTTCAGTTCTGCGTGGACCTCAAGTCCAATAATCGTTTCAAAATGCATCTTATCGTCCCCCCTTTACAGTTCCGGTTTGTTTTGATGATGGTCTGTCGCTTGCTCATAAGCATGTGCAACGCGGTAGATCGTGCTTTCATCAAACGCTTTTCCGATGATTTGTAGTCCGACTGGCAATCCGTTTGAAAGTCCGCATGGTACTGAGATCGCTGGTACACCTGCAAGGTTCACAGGGATCGTCAGGATATCGTTCGCATACATCGTCAGTGGATCGTCTGTTTTTTCACCGACTTTAAAGGCAGTCGTCGGTGTTGTCGGCCCAAGGATGACATCATATTTTTCAAAGACTTGGTCGAAGTCGTTCTTGATCAATGTACGTACTTTCTGAGCTTTCTTATAATACGCATCGTAAAATCCAGAACTTAACGCGAACGTTCCAAGCATGATTCGGCGCTTCACTTCGTCCCCGAACCCTTCGCTACGCGTATGGTTGTAAAGCTCAAGTAAGTTGTCTGCGTTTTCCGTGCGGACACCATAACGGACGCCGTCAAAACGAGCGAGGTTAGATGACGCTTCAGATGACGCAAGTAAGTAGTACGTTGCTACACCGTATTTAGAATGTGGAAGGGATACTTCTTCCCATTCAGCACCCATACCTTCAAGGACCTTGAGTGCTTCCATGATGCGATTCTTAACTTCTTCATCTACACCTTCGCCGATGTATTCTTTTGGTACTGCAATTTTCAGGCCTTTTACATCACCTGTTAAGGCTGCTGTATAGTCTTGCTTGTCCACGTTTGCAGAAGTCGAATCCATTTTGTCATGACCCGCAATCGCTTGGAGCAAGAACGCGTTGTCTTCTACCGTATTCGTGATTGGTCCAATTTGGTCAAGGGAAGACGCAAATGCAGTGAGTCCGAAACGGGAAACGCGTCCGTATGTTGGCTTAAGTCCTACCACACCACAAAAAGCAGCGGGCTGGCGGATCGATCCACCTGTATCAGATCCTAATGAGAAAAAGACTTCTCCAGCTGCGACTGATGCAGCAGATCCACCACTAGATCCACCTGGCACATAGTCCGTGTTCCAAGGGTTACGTGTTTGGAAAAAGCCTGAGTTTTCATTGGATGAGCCCATGGCGAATTCGTCCATGTTCAGCTTTCCGATCGTGACCGTTTCCGCTTCATTCAGCTTTTGAACGACCGTTGCGTCATAAACCGGTTCAAAGTTCGCGAGCAGCTGACTTCCATTCGTTGTGCGGAGTCCTTTCGTAGAAATGTTATCTTTAACTCCGATTGGTAAACCAAATAAGAGGCCGCGCATCTCGTCGGTCCCCATTTTACTATCTAGAAGCTTCGCTTGTTCGCGTGCGCCTTCTTCATTTAACGTCAAAAATGCTTTCACTTTCTCGTCCACTTGTTGGATGCGAGAGAAGGAAGCATCAACGAGCTCACTTACTTTCATCTCTTTTGTATGTAAGAGTTCGTGTAGTTCTGAAATCTTCTTATCAAATAAAGACATCTTCTGTTTTCTCCCTCCCTACTCTAGAACTGCTGGTACTTTAATAAGTCCGTTCTGCTTGTCCGGTGTATTCTTCAAGGCTTCCTCGTTCGTGAGCCATTCCTTCTTCACATCTTCGCGAAGGATATTCTTCATATCTAAAACGTGTGTGGTCGGTTCCACATTCTCTGTATCAAGTTCATTCAACTGTTCGGCATAACCGATAATATCGTCTAGTTGCTTCGTAAACATATCCGCGTCCTCTTCAGTCACAGATAGTCGAGCAAGCTTCGCGACGTGCTTCACTTCTTCTTTCGTAATTCGAGACAAATCATCCACCTCCAAAAAATCGTACGTATTGCAATATACTGATGATACCAAAAAGAACTGCAGAGAATCAACAAAAGACCCAAACAGGAACATGGGGGTTAATTCCAGTGGACTCGGATGACTGGCTAGTTTTCGAATCGCTCAGTCGACATTTCCGCTCTTGCGGGATGATTCTTCGCTCTTTCGGATCACTTCTCTGCTGATTTGAACCACTTCTCGCTCTTTGCGTTCCACTTCTCACTTCTTGCGTTCCACTTCTCGCTCCTTGCGTTCCACTTCTCGCACTTTGCGTTTCACTTCTCGCTCCTTGCGTTCCACTTCTCGCTCTTTGCGTTCCACTTCTCGCTCCTTGCGTTTCACTTCTCACTTCTTGCGTTTCACTTCTCACTTCTTGCGTTCCACTTCTCGCTCCTTGCGTTCCACTTCTCGCACTTTGCGTTTCACTTCTCGCTCCTTGCGTTCCACTTCTCGCTTTGTGCTTCAAGGTAAGTTCCACTACGATCTTGAAAGCTGGGAAGCAATCAGCGAGGCGAGTTGCGTAATGCCTTCCGTATTTTCTCGGTCACTAAGTGTAGAGTAGCTGAGCCGAATTGACGATGTCGGCGAATCGGTCACGTAACAAGCGCTACCTGGTAAAAAAGAAATAGAATGTTCTTTTGCGAGTCTTTGCAAAGCTTCTACATCAATCGTATCAGGTAGCTCCACCCATAGGTTCAATCCACCTTTTGGCTGCTCATATCGGATCTGCCCGTTTAAATACACATCAAGGATCTCTATCGTCATATCACGCCTGATTTGCAAGGCGATCCGCAGCTTCTCTAGGTGATCCTTCATTCGCTTTGTTTTCATGAATGGTAGTAGCGCTTTCTGATTGAGTAGCGGACTTCCTACATCCATTGACGCCTTCGATATATAAAGGGACTCATATAACGATTCATCTGCTATGATCGCTCCGAGTCGGATCCCAGGTGCCATCGTTTTGCTGAACCCTTTCAAAAAGATACAATGACCCGTTGAATCGAAATATTTAATCGGCTTCGGTGGCAGAACGCCGTCAAAATACACTTCGCTGAAGGAATCGTCTTCTATGATTAAAAAGTTGTACGTTTCTGCGAGCTCCAGAAGCTCTTTTCGTCGCCTTTCACTCATCGTTCGAGCCGTAGGGTTCTGGAAGGTTGGATTGACATACACAAGCTTAGGCGGTGCTGTACGGCAATGCGTCTCAAGTACATCCATCCGCATGCCTTCATCATCCATCTCAATCGGAAGGATCGCATTCCCTTTATTCATAAACGTATCGATTGCCGCTCCGTAACACGGGCTTTCAACCGCAACTGTATCCGTTGGGGACAAGAACGTATTGGCAACGATGTTAATCCCTTGCTGAACACCGCTTGTAATCAGGATATCGTTAGCTTCTGTCCGGTAACCAAGCTGTTGTTCAACATAAATCGCGACCTCTTCCCGAAGCTCTTCATCCCCTTCTACCGGTCCATACGTCGTTAAAATCATTGGGTTCTGATCAATAATCGCCTTCGTTTGCTGAGCAAGAAAATGACTTGGTAGTAATCCTGGAGAAACGACTGCCTTCGAAAAATCGTAATGGCTCTTCGATCGATTCACAAGATACTGCGACCTCTGGAGCAGAGTAGAGAAGACTTCCTGCTCTTTCTCACCGTCAATGAATGGCTTCGTTTTGTGACGACTTCTCACAAACGCACCCTTCCCTTGAAGAATCTCGATATGACGTTCCTCTTCCAATCGCTGATACACTTTATTCACCGTCAGATAATTGACATCTAGTTCATTGGATAGCTTTCGTAACGACGGCATTTTCTCACCATCAGGTAGCGAGCCTGTTTGAATCCGGTTCAAGACTTGGTGATAAATTTGCTGATGGATTGGTGTTGCTGAATCCTTTTGTACAACTAACTTCATCAAGACCACCTCCTCTGCTCGGTTACGCTTCTCCTTTAAGTAAACCTCACAACAGTCCCTTTTTCAAGCAAACTGTTATACGCGGATAGAAACTGTTGTATACCCAACACACTATACTCTCCTTAGACAAAAGAGGAGGGATCCATATGATTTTCCTAAACTATATACTCGTATGTGTTATATTCGGCACGACTTTTCTGTTTATCAAAATAGGGATTGAAGCAGGTGCTACACCGATTTTGTCTGGTGGGGTCCGCTTTACGATCGCAGGGTTACTTGTCCTTGCTTATTATGCGATGAAAAAAGAACAGGTAAAACAAGCCCTGCTCTCCAAACCACTGATTGTAGTTGGCTTCTGCATTACATTCATGACGTTTTCAACGCTTTACTGGGCAGAGCAATTTATCACGTCAGGTCTTGCCGCAGTCCTTTCTGCAACGGGTCCGATGATGATCTTACTCATTCAACGGCATCGGAATGAGGTGAGCTTAGATTCCTTACAAATCGTTGGACTCATTGTTGCTCTAGCTGGTGTCCTTTTCATTTCTTTGCCAGGTTTAAACGGCGTGTGGTCATATATGTGGATGCTCGGCTGTATTGCGGTCTTGATTGGTGAGTTCGGCTACGGATATGGCTCCGTTTTTTCAAAACGCCATTTCGCTTCCGAACAACGGTTTTCGCCGTTTCTTATGAATGGGGTGCAAATGTTTTACGGGGGAGTGATGTTGATTGCATTCTCTTATCTCGTTGAAAAACCAAGCTTTGCTTCGCTCTTCGCGAACTCAAACGCCCAAGTTTCGATGATTTACTTGATTATCATCGGGTCAATCGGTGGACATGGCTTATACTACTGGCTTATTTCCAAGACGAATCCGGTTTTCCCATCTACTTGGCTATATGTATCCCCACTGATTGCAATTTTCGTAGGCTATCTCTTTTTACAAGAAGTCGTATCACCCCTCATGATCTTAGGTGCGTTCCTCATCATTTTCGGAGTTCTCCTTTCAAACCGCCACTCGATCATGAAGCTCGTACGAAACGGCGAAGTAACACGCTCGAATTTTTAACAACGTGAAAAAAAGGACCTGACTTGAACGTCAGGTCCTTTCATCATTTTAGCCATTAGCTATTAAGACAATAAGTAGAATCGGCACGACGACAATTAGCACACTTAACAGTAGATTCCCAATCGCTCTCCATGACGAAAATTGCTGTGCTTCTGCAATGCTCTTGATAAGTATAATAATTCCCCATACTAACAAGACAGCCTCTATCGCACTTATAGCGAAAAAGAGGATCGTGAATCCAAGATTGCTTTCGACTTTCTCCATATTCGCTGTGAACATATCATCACCAAAAAAGATCAGTTGTGGAATCCAGAGAATTACACTAATAATAGCCGGAACGTTTGACCAAGCGTACGCAACTTTGATTTCGGAATGATCACCGACTCCGCCAATCCATTTACCTGTCCAGCTAATTAACAAGGTACCTATGTACAACGAGATGATGCCGGATAGTGGTCCAAAAAAGAGTGCCAACAAGATGATAGCCCATATAGACATATCTTCACCCATATTACTTCCGGAAGCCCGGTTAAGTGCGTTCATAATTCCCGCTATTGAAACGAGTATCAACGTATATTTATCGTCTCCACTATCTAAGATTGTGCGAATTGTTTTACGCGGGCTGGTCCAGATTGTCAAAAGTGCTTTGTTAAAGATTGTATTATCCAAAATGCTTCACCCCCCATATTTCTTTCTACGAACTGCCCATTAAAATGATTCAAATTTTTCAACGTAAAAAAGGACCGGCTATAACCAGCCAGTCCTTCATGTACTAATATTTAGATTTCGTCATTTACTTCATCAAATTCTGTTTCAACTGCGTCTTTAGGTCCATTACCCATCATACTTACAACGATAATTGCAATCGTCGCTAGGATAAATCCTGGTACGATTTCGTAAAGGCTGAATGGAATGACTGCAGCCGATTGTTCAGCTCCTTCTGGTGGAGTGGATAGTACCTTCCAAAGAACAACCGTTACAGCACCAACGATGATACCAG
The DNA here is from genome assembly GCF_021608225.1 of Pseudalkalibacillus berkeleyi. Lineage (NCBI taxonomy): Bacteria > Bacillati > Bacillota > Bacilli > Caryophanales > Fictibacillaceae > Pseudalkalibacillus > Pseudalkalibacillus berkeleyi. Next base: position 30,963 of record NZ_JAKIJS010000002.1, on the reverse strand, counting down.
CTAGTGCACCGTTACGTGTCATACGCTTCCAGAACAGTGACAAGATGACAACAGGTCCGAATGCGGCACCGAATCCAGCCCAAGCGTAACTTACAAGCGTTAGAACTTTACTATCTGCATCAGATGCGATGAGTAGTGCGATTAGTGCAATTCCTAGTACTGCGAAACGACCAATCCATACAAGTTCCTTTTCGCTAGCGTTCTTTCTTAAGATCGCTTTGTAAAAGTCTTCTGCAAGAGCACTTGAAGATACAAGTAGCTGAGAGTCGACTGTACTCATGATTGCCGCTAGGATTGCTGCAAGTAGGATACCTGCTACCCATGGGTCAAAGAGTACTTGCGTGAACAAGATGAATACTGTTTCTGATGCTGCACCTTCTAGTGGGTTATCAGCGAAATACGCGATACCTGCAAGACCAGTGAAGATTGCTCCGAATAGAGAAACAACCATCCAACCCATACCGATTAGGCGAGCTTTCGGAATATCATCTGGTGATCTTACTGCCATAAAGCGAGTTAGAATGTGTGGTTGTCCAAAGTAACCAAGTCCCCATGCGAGTGAGGATACAATCGCGAAGAACCCAGCTGTACCACCCATTCCTGACATAATATCAACATACGCTGGATCAATACTTCCCACTTGGTTGATTGTTTCATTCCAACCACCAAGCTTATTGATCGCAACAATTGGTACGATGATTAATGCTAAGAACATTAAGATTCCTTGAATAAAGTCTGTCCAGCTTACTGCTAAGAAACCACCAAGGAATGTGTAAGAGATAATAACAATTGCACCAATCCAAAGTGCAGATGTATACGTCATATCAAATGACGATTGGAAAAGCTTTGCTCCCCCTACAAGTCCGGAAGCCGTGTATACGGTAAAGAAAAATAGAATAACAATTGCTGAAATTACACGTAATACTTTTGAGTTGTCACGGAAACGATTTTCGAAGTAATCCGGAATCGTAATGGAATCCTTAGATACTTCAGTATACGTACGAAGACGTTTCGCAACGAATTGCCAGTTCAGATAAGCACCGACAGAAAGACCGATACCGATCCAAGCCGCGCTCATTCCACCTGCATAAACAGCCCCTGGCAAGCCGAGTAAGAGCCAACCACTCATGTCCGATGCTCCGGCACTAAGTGCTGCAACTCCTGGCGTTAAGCTTCTTCCACCAAGTACATAATCAGATAAGTTACTAGTCATACGGTAGGATACAATACCGATCCCAAGCATGACGACTAAATAAATAATAAAGGTTATTAAAGTAGGCGTATCAATACCCATGTATTAATTCTCTCCCTTCGTTTCTACGAAATATGAAATGATTGATAGTATGACGACTAATGGCATAGGTACGAGTAACCAAAACCATGTTGCTGTTGATAGAGTAAATTCCTCCATGAGAGCACCTCCTGTTTTTTTGTATACACGTAATATGCAAAAATAAATTAAACTCGCCTTCCGCGATATTCCGCACTTGTTGCCACCATTAATGACGATAACACAATATAATGTTTAGAACATTGTGATAATTATTAAATTACAGGTAAGTTGTATATTTATTCATTAATATTGGAAATGAAAGCCTTTTCGCGGGAATATAATAATATCTATTCATAAAAATTTATGAAGATTAATTTAAGGATTTTTTTACCATTGGGTTATATTTACAGCATGTCTTACCTCCTATATTTTACCCAACAGTATAAAAATATTATGCAAATTACGTGCTAAAGGCCTAAATTAGCCGCTGTAGTTTTATATACCCATAAAACCTTCAAACAACACTATAAATGTAGTAGGAAAAGCACTGTGAAACGTTCCTATAGAATCGAAAAAACACCGGCTTACGGTGTTTTTTCATGTTAAGTATTAAGCTGCTTTCATTTTTTTCTTGCCAATATATTTTTTCGAGATCATCGAGATGATCGGTGTTCCAATGATGGTTGGCAGGAACCAAAAGAGTAGGACTGGAAGCTCGTTAAGCACTGGAATCTTTTCTACGTTCACGACTAATGTCGCGGTTACGATTCCGATATAAGATCCGAGCATACCGCCAATATGTGTTCTCAGCCAGTTTTTCCATCTCATTTTACGAGCAAGATAACCTAGTAAAGCTAGTCCATATGAGAACAATGCAATATAAAACAAATATGCACTTTCACTCCAATTCCATATGGACATAATTAATGCCGTTATGAAAACAATTAAGAATGATCCGTGATAAACCTCACCGACAATCGTGTGCTTCCCTCTCTTTTTACGCGCTGTTGCGGCAATGAATCCAGTAATTAAACAAATGATTCCCGCAACAATATGTATAAATAAAAAATTTTGAAACAACCAACCCATCCCCCTTAAATTTTACAGCTTAACAACTGAAATTCGGTTAAGAGGTGGAAAAACCTTCTGTATTCTGTTGAAAAATTACATTTTCCTCGTTTTGTCCAAGCCACTTCACCACAAACCGCTCACTTATCTAGACTTTTTTGAAATTATCTAGAGAAATTAAGGATTATCTAGAAAAATACGAAATTATCTAGAAAAAATCGAATTTATCTCGAAAATCACCCCAAACAAGCCCTCATCCAAACCTTTCTATAATGAAAAAACTCCCTCACAATGTGAGGGAGCTCCTTATTGATTCTATATTCGTTCTTACAATCCTTCTGATGTTGTCTTTGGTTGCATGTGTTGTACGAGGTAGTCAGGTCCACCAGCTTTAGAGTCTGTTCCGGACATGTTGAATCCACCAAATGGTTGGTATCCAACGATTGCACCTGTACATCCACGGTTGAAGTAAAGGTTTCCGACATGGAAATCTTCCTTCGCACGCTTGATCTTATCTCGGTCGTTTGTAAGAAGTGCACCAGTCAAACCGTATTCAGTGTTGTTTGCAATTTCAAGCATGTGATCGAAGTCACGTGCTTTACTGAATGCAACAACTGGTCCGAAGATTTCTTCTTGCATTAAACGAGCTTTCGGATCTAGATCAGCAAAGATTGTTGGCTTGATGAAGTAACCTTTAGAGTCATCACCTTCACCACCAGCCATCAGACGGCCTTCTTCTTTTCCAATTTCAATATAGTCCATGATCTTGTCATAAGCACCTTTATCAATAACTGGTCCCATGTAAACGTCAGCGTCTTTCGTTTCACCTGTAACAAGTTCGTTCGTAAGCTTAACAGCACGATCAAGAACTTCGTCATAAATGTCTTGGTGAACGACAGCACGTGAACCAGCAGAACACTTCTGTCCAGCAAATCCGAATGCTGAGTATACGATGGATTGTGCAGCTAAATCAAGGTCAGCATCAGCGTCAACACATACAGTGTCTTTTCCGCCCATTTCAACGATGACACGCTTCAACCACTTCTGGCCATCTTGAATTTTTGCAGCGCGTTCCCAGATACGTGTACCGACATCGCGAGATCCTGTGAAGCTGATGAAACGAGTTCTAGGGTGATCAACAAGATAGTCTCCCACTTCTGAACCGCTACCTGGCAAGTAATTTAATACACCTGCTGGCGTTCCAGCTTTCAACATAACATCTGCAAACCAAGCAGCAACTACTGGAGTTGCACTTGCTGGCTTAAGGATGACCGTGTTACCCGTTACGATTGGTGCAACAGTTGTCCCAGCCATGATCGCAAATGGGAAGTTCCAAGGAGAAATCGTAATACCGACTCCTAATGGAATGTACTTGTATTGGTTGTGTTCGATCGGACGACTTTGGATCTGTTTACCGTCTTTAATTTCGAGCATTTGACGTCCATAATACTCGAGGAAGTCTATCGCTTCAGCTGTATCAGCATCTGCTTCCTTCCACGGCTTACCTGCTTCTTTTACTAACAAAGCAGAGAATTCATGCTTACGGCGACGAATTTCTGCAGCAGCACGGAATAATACGTTCGCGCGCTCCTCAGGGTCTACCTTGCGCCAAGTTTCAAAAGCTTTGTCCGCAGATTGCATCGCTTTTTCAGCGAGCTCTTGGTTCGCTTTAGAAACACGACCGATGACCTCTTCTTTATTCGCTGGATTGTATGAAACAATCTTATCATCCGTAGAGACATATTCTCCATTGATGATTAGGTCATAGTCTTTACCTAATAGTTCTTTCTCGACTTTTTTCAAAGCTTCTTCAAAAGCTTCACGATTTTCCTTAACGGAAAAATCGGTAAATGGCTCGTGTTTGTAAGGTACTACCATAAGTATGAACCCCTCCAATTTCCCAATAGAGTAGTATTGAAAACGCATTCATGCATTTCAATTACACCCTCATTCTAACCTATAAAATCTCCGCTTTCAAACATTGAGCAATAGTCAGAATATTTCATTGGGTAACCAACTGTCACCGCTTCATTTTTCCACCCTAAATGCACTTTTACATCCTGAAAAAATAGGGAAAACACCCTATACAAAAATCAGTTGTTAGGAGGAAAACAAATTGGCCAACATCGATCTCCTCATCTCGTTGTATATCCTCACATTTTTGATTGTTTTCGGCATTTCTCTCGTATATGTAATCAAAAAAGAGGACGTATCCGTTTGGTTGGTCTGCAGTACCTTCTTAATAGAAGAAGCCATCGTCACTGCTGTCTTTTTCAAATTCGCCTTTCCCATAGGAAGTGGTATGTTTGCAATCGCATGGACTTACATAGGCGTCATCGCCACAGTGATCGGCATCATCATCCTGCTTTCCATCATCCTCTATAAAAAGAAAGAGCAGTAGAAACACACTCCTTTCTTTCAAAAAAGAAAAACCCTTTGAAGCAGCTGAATCATGCTGTTCAAAGCGTTTTCCACATTAATAGATATGAACAATCGAGTCATCCTTCGTTGGATCAGTCACGATCAAGCTTTCAAGCTCATCAAGAGAAGATTTAATGTTCACTTCTACAACTTCATCTGGGAAGTATTGCTTCACGAGATAGTTGACATATTGGGTAAAGGAAATGACCTCGGACTTTCCTTTAAACTGCATCGGGATTTCGATCGTTAGCTTCGAAATTTGATCATTTCTGTATAGCGCCTTACCGATCACGCCGATATAGTTCGGGAAGTATTCCTTGATCTTTCCTTCGAACTGAACGAACTTATTAAAGTCTTCACGGTGGTCTTCCTCTGCTTTAGCAGACGGGAAGAAATAATATTTCTCATTGACGTCTTCCCAGTTCACATTTGTTGATCCTGGTTTGACGACAGCTTTACCGAAATAGTTTCCAGGTACAACAGCCCCGTGCTCCTCTTCGTAAAATAATCCGATCACGATCGGTACATCTTGAAGCTCCGGGTGTTGCCGTAACCGATTGACGACCTCTTGCCCTGCTTTAGAAGCGTACTTCTTCACGTCTTTAGCGTCTAACTTCTTTTCGCCAGGGTGAATCCTACCTTTTTCATCAATCACTTTGTAATAGTATTTTGAATTGAACGCAAGTGCAACAGAGATTCCACCTAGTTCTACGCTATCTTTCCCACTGTCTTTCAGGTAATTTTGCTCTAGCACGTACGAAAGAATTTTCGGGTCATTGTTCAACATTTCCTTCTTGTCGTCAACGCTTCCCTTTTCATACGCTTCTTCGTCTATGCCTGGATTCAAACCTTTTTGAATAAATCCACCTTTCGCTTTGTCAGCTTTTTGACTAGAACGCTTCAACCAATTGCGGATCGTATCCTTCGTCAAATACTGGCCTTCTTGAAAGTAGTAGTCGTCAATTGCGAACGTATCCTTTGAAAGGCGCATTAAACCGGTTTCCATCTCGTCGACGTCAATTCGGTTATCTACACCATAACTAATTTCACCACGTGCGGCACCTGGCTCATAGTTTTTCAAAGATTTATAGTAGTTGTCATCAGTCGTATTAATATTTTGAAGTGGTATCGCTTTTTCATTATCGTTATCCTTCTCTTCCACGACAGGGTCTTTCTTAAGGTTGTCGAACGGAAGACAGCCAGACAATAGGATTAAAGAGGCACCAAAAATAACAAACAGCTTTTTATACATCCCCTCAACTGCACACTCCTTAGCTATTCAGCTTACTGATAAAAGTTTCCTCACTCCAGACGTCAATTCCTAGCTTCTCAGCCTTCGTCAACTTAGAGCCAGCGTCTTCACCAACAATTAATAAATCGGTGCTTTTACTTACGCTGCCTGTCACTTTACCACCAAGCCGTTCAATTTCTGCTTTCGCATCATTTCGTGAGAGCTGATACAGTTTTCCTGTCAGAACGATCGTCTTCCCGCTAAACGGTGAATCAATGTTCTCCACATCGCTGCGCTTCAGCCCTTTGTATTCCATATTCACCCCTGCTTCACGCAGGTGTTCAAGTAATTGTGCCACCTCTGGCTTTTCAAAATAAAGCACAACTGAATCCGCCATGATGTCTCCAAATTCATGGATTGCGGTAATTTCTTCCTTAGTCGCCTTCTGTAAATTTTCCATCGTTTCAAAATGCTCAGAAAGCGTACGAGCTGCTTTCGCTCCAACGTTACGGATGCCAAGTCCGAACAAAAGCTTTTCCATTGAATTATCTTTCGAGGCTTCGATCGCCTTCAGTAAATTATCAACAGATTTCTCACCCATCCGATCGAGCTGTAATAGCTCCTCTCGTTTCAGGTCATAAAGGTCCGCTACATCTTGAATCAAGTTTTCATTGAATAGTTGCGTGATCACTTTTTCACCAAGTCCGTCAATGTTCATTGCATTCCTTGAAACGAAGTGAATCAAACCTTCACGGATCTGTGCCGGACATTTCGGGTTAACGCATCGTAACGCGACTTCATCCTCTATTCGAACGAGTTCACTTTCGCATTCTGGACAATGCGTCGGCATATGAAAATCTTTCTCTTCACCAGTACGCTTCTCTTCAATGACGTTAACGACTTCTGGAATGATGTCGCCTGCCTTTTTTATAACGACATAATCTCCGAGCTTGATGTCCTTCTCGCGAATTAAGTCTTCGTTGTGGAGTGATGCGCGTTTAACCGTTGTTCCAGCCACGAGGACTGGCTCTAAAATCGCCGTAGGTGTTACAACGCCCGTACGTCCGACTGTTAATTCAATGTCTTGAAGACGTGTCACAACTTCCTCAGCTGGAAATTTATACGCGACTGCCCAGCGTGGGCTTTTCACCGTCGTTCCAAGCTCATCCTGATGATCGAGTGAATCGACTTTAATGACGATGCCATCAATCTCATAATTCAAGTCTGGTCGTCTCTCAACCCAGCCTTCCACGTATTCAATCACTTCTTCAATCGTGTCACATCGTTTCCATTCCGGATTCGTTCTGAAGCCGAGCTCACTCATATAGTGCAGACTGTCGCTATGAGACTCGACGCTTTTCCCTTCGTACTGACCCGCACCGTATACAAAAATATCGAGATTACGGCGTGCGGCTATCTTCGGATCAAGCTGACGTAAAGAACCGGCCGCGGCATTTCTAGGATTCGCAAATTGCTCAACGCCTTCTTCCTCACGCGTTTCATTCAGCTTATTGAAGGAAGCTTTCGGCATGAAGGCTTCCCCACGCACTTCAAGTGTTGCATCCTGTTTCAAACGGAGTGGGATGGAACGAATTGTCTTTAAATTATTCGTGATATCTTCTCCGATTGTACCGTCGCCCCGAGTTGCACCTCGAATAAATCGACCGTTTTCATAGAGAAGGGAGACAGCGAGACCATCGATCTTCAGCTCACATACATAATGGACCTCACCACCGACACCTTCACGTACTCGACGGTCAAAGTCACGCAAATCTTGTTCGTTAAATGCATTTCCTAAGCTCAACATCGGCGTTCGATGCTCAACCTTTTGAAAGCCTTCAAGTGGTTCGCCACCGACGCGCTGAGTTGGTGAGTCCTCTGAACGTAAATGAGGATACTCTTGTTCAAGCTTGATCAATTCGTGAAGTTTCTGATCGTATTCCGCATCAGGAACAGACGGTTTATCCAATACGTGATACTCATAATTATATTGATTAAGGACCGTGCTTAATTCCTCAATTTTGGTCTTCACTTGTTCCTCCGTCATCACTTTACCTCTTTTCTATACCTGATACCACTTGTTGGTGAAGTGGTAGTGTCTTAATTCAAATAAGCAATATTCACGTTGATTTCCAGGCGAAATTCACGACACTCCTTGAAAATGAAATTCGTATTTTCTTCGTGCGATGTAATGTTGCCAAAGCCTTCCTTGTCCTGCGGGAACAGCGGACCAGGCGAGACCCCTCAGCGAACAAAACTATTCGAACGACACAATGAGCGAGGTGGCTCGCGGTTCGCCCGCGGGAAGGGAGTGAATTTCACAGAAATCAACATTACATCCATTAACCTTTTTCAATCGGTGCGAATTTCGCTAGCAATCTTTTGATGCCTGTTGGTTGTGGGAATGCGATATCGAGTTCGAGTGAGTCACCTTCACCCTTGGTGCTGACAACAGTACCGACACCCCATTTACCATGCTTCGCTTTATCTCCCACATTCCAATCCAGTGAGCTGCTACTTGATCTCGCTGGCGTCTTTCTGTGTGAACGACGTGGTGCCCCCATCTGAGGTGAACCTGACGAGCGACTAGACGTCTGCATCCACGGCAGTGTGTCTTGTTTCTCCTCTTCGTTCAAGGATTCGATTAAATCTCCCGGAATTTCGTTAATAAAACGGGACGGTGCATTCATCGTCGTTTTACCATATAGCGTACGCATTTTCGCATTCGTTAAGTAAAGCTCTTGTTCCGCTCGGGTAATGCCGACGTAAGCGAGTCTGCGCTCCTCTTCCATTTCATCCTCTTCAAACAGAGATCGACTATGCGGGAAGATGCCTTCTTCAAGGCCCATTAAGAAAACGATCGGGAACTCAAGTCCCTTAGCAGAGTGTAGCGTCATTAATACAACGCCATCTTTCTTCTGTTCTTCTTGATCGTCATCCATTTTATCGATGTCCGCAACTAAAGCGAGGTCGGTTAAGAATGAGACTAAGCTTTTATCCTCATTTTGTTTTTCAAATTCTTGAGTTACGGAAAGGAATTCATCTAAGTTCTCGAGACGGCTCTGAGACTCGATTGATTTTTCCTTTTTCAACTCATCCTTATAGCCTGTTTTCTCCAATACTTCTTCCGTTAATTCTGTAACAGACAAGTATTCCTGCATTCTGGACCAATTGACGACTTGATCGCGGAATTCAGCTAATCGCGAAACGAAACGAGCGCTCAAGCCCATTTGCTCGACTTCACCTAATGCTTGGATGATCGACAAGTCATGCATCGCTGCATATTGACCGATTTTATCAAGTGTCGTTGAACCGATCCCACGCCTCGGTACGTTAATGATCCGAGCTAGACTGATGTCATCATCTGGATTCGAAATAAGGCGTAAATAAGCAAGAATGTCCTTAATTTCTTTCCTGTCGTAGAACTTCGTGCCCCCGACAATGTTATAGGTGATGTTCGATTTGACAAGCGCTTCCTCCATGACACGGGACATCGCATTCGTGCGGTAGAGAATCGCCATTTCTGAAGGCTTTCGACCCTCTTGCAGCATTTCCTTTATCTTACCGACGACGAAATAACTCTCCGTATGTTCACTATCCCCTTGATAGTAATGGATATTCTTACCTTCTGTATTGTCTGTCCAAAGATTCTTCGCTTTACGGCCTGTGTTATTTTGAATGACTTCATTCGCCGCTTGGAGAATCCGCTTGGTCGAACGGTAATTTTGCTCTAGTAAAATCACTTGTGCATCGTTATAGTCTTCTTCAAACGAAAGAATGTTGCTGATGTCAGCTCCACGCCATTTATAAATCGACTGATCCGAGTCACCGACGACACACAAGTTGCGAGACTTGTCCGCTAGCAAGTTTACGAGTATATATTGTGCACGGTTCGTATCTTGATACTCATCGACATGGATATACTGAAATTTTCGTTGATAAAATTCGAGCACCTCAGGAACACGTTGAAAAAGCTTGATCGTAGACATGATCAAGTCATCAAAATCAAGCGCGTGGTTCTTCCTAAGCTGCTTTTCATACTCTTCGTACACATCCGCTGCAACCTCTTCAAACATGCCGGATGCGACTTTTTGAAAATCTGAAGCGGTTTTGAGTTCGTTCTTTGCTGAACTAATCGTTCCAAGGATGCTTCTCGCATCGAATTTTTTCGAATCAAGGTTCATGTCCTTCAATGCTTTTTTAATGACCGATAGCTGATCTGTCGAATCTAAGATCGTGAAGTTCCTGTTGATGCCGATTCGGTCGGAATCTCTTCGTAAAATTCGTACGCACATCGAGTGGAACGTAGACATCCAAATGTTGTCTGCAGCAGGTCCTGTGATTGTTGCTACCCTTGATTGCATTTCACGTGCCGCCTTGTTCGTAAACGTAAGCGCGAGGATATTCCAAGGTGCAACACCTTTTTCGATTAGTAAGTATGCAATACGGTGCGTCAACACGCGTGTCTTTCCACTACCCGCACCCGCCATAATCAATAACGGTCCTTCTGTATGTTTGACTGCTCGTTTCTGCTCAGGATTCAAGCCAGAGAGCAATCTTTCAACGATTTGTTGCAATTTCAACACCACCTATACAAACGTATGTTCTTACATTTATTGTAGCCTAACCGACGTATAAATTCAATTTATCCTTTGACAACTTTTACAGTACTGATTGCTGCTTCTAAATCTTCATATATGATATTCCCGACGACAATCGTATCAGCAAATTGTGCCATCGTGCGTGCTTGTTCTTTGTCCTTAATTCCGCCTCCGTAAAAGAAGCTTGTTTTGTTAAGCACCGTGCTCACGTCTTTTACGAGGTCAAGTTCGCCATATGTACCACTATACTCTAGGTAAAAGATCGGTAGACGGAACATGTGCTCAGCCATTTTCGCATAGGCAAGTACGTCTTCATTATCGAGGTCAGCCTCCGCTTCAGATAGCTTGGCAGCCTTAGAATCAGGGTTTACGATACAGTAGCCTTCTGTTACAAGCTCGTCCCAATTAATGAGATGTCCGTATTCCTTGATGGCTTTTTTATGCAAACCAACGATCCAGTCTGGATTTTGGCTATTTAAGACACTCGGTACAAAATAATAATCAAATCCTGGTGTGATCGATTCGATGTTAGAAATCTCTAGCACACAAGGAACGGTGTGCTTTCGAATGCGAGATAGAAGGTCAACGGTGTTTTCGATTGTGACGCCATCACTACCGCCAACGATGACAGCATCTGTACCCGATTCGCAAATTTGATCAAGTGCTTCAGGGGTAATCTCTTTGTTAGGGTCCAACTTAAACACGTGCTTCCACTCTTGATATTCAAACATAGTGCGGCCTCCTCATTTACACTTCCTTTAAGGATTATAACAGAAATGATGATGCGGAAAAACAAAGGACACAGAGGAGAATAATGACAAAAGTGAATAACAATTTGAGGACCATGTGGGTTTGATCGATAAAAGTTGAGTTTTGCAAGATAAATCTCGAGTTTTGCACGATAAATCTCGGGTTTTGCACGATAAATCTTGAGTTTTGCACGATAAATCTCGAGTTTTGATCGATAAATCTTGAGTTTTGCACGATAAATCCAAATTTACCGCTTAAAAATCCCTTCTAAAATGAAAAAACCGGGGATTTCCCCGGTTTCCGTATTAAAAAAGTAGGATGATCGATAAATCTGGAGTTGTCCACGATAAAAACTAAGTCGCCTCCCAAATGAAAAAACGTCTGCGGTTGGCAGACGTTTCCGAGATTATTCTTGATTTTCTTTTACGCGGTCAAGCGCTAGTTGGTACGTATCATTACCGTAGTTTAGGCAGCGTTTTACACGTGAAATCGTCGCTGTGCTTGCGCCTGTCTCTTTTTCAATCTTATGGTAGGTAAATCCTTCACGAAGCATGCGCGCTACTTCTAGGCGCTGCGCCAACGACTGAATCTCGTTGATCGTTGCAAGATCATCAAAGAATCGATAGCACTCCTCGCGGTCTTTTAACGTCAAGATCGAGTCAAACAGTTGATCTAGTGTTTTTCCTCTTAGTTTATCAATTTGCATCCCTTGTCACTCCTTCAAATCTACTCCCAAGTTACTTTTGAACTGAAGTCCGAGCTTGGTACGATGTTGACCCACGTTTTTCCGGGAACTAGTGGAACTTCTGATCCATCTTTTACCGGTACGATCCGTCCATCATCGTTTTTCCATTGGACTTGTTTCGCTTTCCCTTCTTGGAAAAGAATCGCTTCTCCACCGCTTGTTAAGTTCACACTTCGGCGGCCTTGGCTGTCAAGAATTTTATGATCAGTTGATACGACGAAAATATTTTCTAGCTCAATAGGCGTATTTGTTTCACGATCAACCGTCTGTTTCTTACTCGTATATCTGTGATAAATGCCTTTGTCTTCTTGATATTGATATTCTACTTGATATTTACCATACGTGACGGTGAGATTTCCAGCAGGATCTCCCTCAATACTGGAGGCTTCTTTTTCATCCATAAAGGTAAATGCCTGTATTTCTTGCTCAAGTTCGAAGTTTCGCTTTTTCGATTCTTTCAAAATGTTTTCATACGTGATGTATGAATTATGCGGTGCTTTCCTGAAGCTCACACGTTCAAACAATGTCCCATCGTAATACAACCCGTTGAGTGAGTCAATATTTCCGGATGTGAGCATTGTTTTCGCTGATGGACTCCAACCATGATGAACATAAATCGCATCAAATCCGTTGCTGAGACGAACGTAGTAATCACGTGCACTTCTGACCGGTCCAATCACTTCAGGCTTTTCACTTTGAAAGAGTGCGACCAGTCGGGTAATGCGTCCTTCCGCTAAAACTTCGTAAACGAGATCGGCTTTATGTAAGCCGGATTGTGGGCGTGCTTCTGGTGCATTGTTCACCATTACTGCAACAACCCGAGATTGTAATGCCTCATCTGTACCTATTCCCGTCAGTGGGAATGAATAAGCATACTCTGGCTCTTCAGGTTCCGGTTTTTCCTTATCTTTCGTTTCTTGTTCTGTTTTATCCTTTGGCTCTTTCTTTTCAGTGGACGTTTCCTTAGACGAACACGCGGCAAACAATAGGACAAGTGCTACGAAACACGTTGCTATCAACCACTTTTTATTCATAATGATACAACACCCCTAGTTTATCCCTCTCCACTATAGTTTAACGCATTACAACAGGAAAGAGTACCTCATTTTTCAATACATCTACAATTCCAGTCGGCGTAATCCTGATATACGGTAAGTGGGTTGAAGAGAAGAACAGTAAGCTGTAAATCGGATCGACAAAAGGATAACCACGTTCTTTCAACGCTTTCACAAGACTTGCTTGCTGTTCCATCACGACTTCCATCGGTTGGGTTGAGCATCCACCATTGAGCGTCAGAGGAATTTCACATACGACCTCGCCATCTTCTACGAGGACAATGCCTCCACCAAGTTCCTTCATCCGATTGAAGGCTGCGACCATATCTTTTTTACTTTTTCCGATGAGAATAAGATCTCCGCTATTCGAGTAAGAACTGACAAATCCAGATACATTGTTCGCAAAGCCTTTCAACATCGTACTGATTCGCCAGTTTCCTTTATGATCAATAAGACTGAAAAAGCATTCATCGTGCTCTGTCGATAGCTCCGGGACACCAAAATCAACCTCTGAACGATACGGTTTTGTAATGACTGAATTCACCATATCAATCCCAGCGCGCGCGGTTTGACTTAGATCCTCCTCAGTTATTGACCAGTCGAATTGATACGGCTTAATATCATATCGATCCCAATCTACGTTCGCTTCTAACTCATCGTTTACCCAGAGACCTTTAGATAACACGGCCGTGGGTGTCGGAGTCATCGGATTGTCTAGAATGTTGAGATTAGCGATACGACCTGGTGCAACCATGCCATACAAGTGATCGAATCCGTAGTGGCGTGCGATATTGTAAGACACCATTGCATATGCGTCCTCTGTTGGCACTCCCTTTTCAAGCGCAATTCGAATCACTTCGTCTGTCACACCATCTTCATAAAAAGTAGGCGTTGAACCGTCTGTCGTCATCATGACACGATCAAAATTCGTGACGCCAAGCGCTAACATCTCTTCTAAAATTTTCGGTAAATCAGGTCGGATCGAAGAGTAACGCAGTGAAGTCGTGTAGCCAAGTGACATACGCATGACCGCTTCTTCTCCTGTCATCGCTTCATGATCACAATCGACACCTAGGACTGCCATCTTAGTAAGTGTCCGTTCAGAAGCACCCGGCAAATGACCTTCAACCTTCTTACCTCGACGCTTCGTCTCTTGCATCCAGTGAAGGGTTTTATCGTCTCCCTTTAACACTTGCGGCCAGTTCGTCAGTTCACCACCCTGTAGGACATAGGGATGATCGAGGAATTGATTGAACATCTTGTCCGAGAATACTTCGTCCTCATTTTGCAGCTTAGTTTGCGAGTCGTAACGGCACCACCAGTAGAATGAGAAAGGCAGTTCATTGATTTCCTTCATAAAAGTAAGCGCTTTCTCGTTAGGCAATGGAAGTAACATTAAATTGTCACTGACAAACGTTGTTGTGCCTCGTTTTGCCGCATAAGAAGCGAACGTCTGGGGATTATAAAGTTGAAAAGGATGTACATGTGGTTCAATGTAACCAGGTACAATCGATTTGCCTTCACAATCGACGATCTCACATCCCTCATCGTTTTGAGGCATCTTACTGCCGACATAGACGATGCGATCCTTATAGATCCAAATGTTTGCGTTCATCCATTTACGGAGAACGTGATTAAGATAACTTGCATTTTGTAAAACAATTGTTGGTGGCTTCTCACCTTGTATCACTTGTATATGTGTACGGAGCTGCTGCTTCGTCCAATTCATGATTTGATCACCCCGAAAGATTGTATAATTTTTTTCCACGTGAAAGATGTCAGTATTTTTTGAAATATACGCAAGTTCAATATTACCATATCTCGACACATTCCTACAGTACTTAAAAAAGAAGGAGGAGTAAGCATGAAGCCAAATATCGGAACAATGAATGCATTAATTCGAATTACAATTGGTTTGACGATGGTCGCATGTTCAGCTGCACGTCTTGGAAGGAAACCAAACGATCATAACCATCTCTTATGGATGCTGATCGGATCGATGAAAGTTGGAGAAGGTATTACGAAATACTGCCCAGCTACAGATTTGTACAAACGCAGCCAAGAATTACAACACATGGACCTCGCTTCCATGACAAAAGAAGGCTCACCGATCAATCCATCGTAATAATGAAGCTCAATTTTTGAAAAATAAGCAGAATTAAGGGACCTTCGCGCTCTTTTGTGGAAGTTTCGCTCTGACTTGTGGAACTTCGACTCTGACTCGGGGAACTTCAGCTGTCACTTGTGGAACTTCTGCTCCGGCTTGTGGAACTTTGCCTTTCACTTGTGGAACTCGGCACTTTATTACTAAAAAATCTCAATAAAGAAAACTTGGCAAAGCCAAAGCCTTGGCGATGGCTGAGCCTTAGTTGCACTTATACTTAATACGTAAACTTTTTCACCACGTCGAATAACTCCGTGTTAAAAAGTTATCTTTTTTAACGTACAAAGAAAAGACCTGGAAAATGGTCGTTTTACCAGGTCTTTTTATCTTTTATTTGGAGGTGAACGAAATGACAGTTCTTATGGAATACTTGACGGATATGATGTTTGTTTTGGCCATGGTCATCGGAGGTATTGTTGCATTTCTCTTTTTCCTGTTTAAAAAGAGACGAACTTAAGTGCTTTGTCTCCGATATCCATACGGTAAAAGCTATTTTCACAATGGAGCTTGCTCATTTGATCATAAACGAGCGTCTGGGCAGCTTTTAAATCACCTGCTTTTTCGGCTAACAATAGGATGCGTCCGCCATCGGTGACAAGCTCATCATCTGCATTTTTCTTTACGCCTGCATAAAACACGAGCGTATCTGTTGAAACAAAATCCAAACCTTTGATCGTCAGTCCTTTATTATAAGCTTCAGGATAACCGCCAGAAGCGAGCACGACTCCGACATACGCTTCGTCAGACCAACTCAATTCAACATCGCGATTCTCAATCAAACGCGTCATCACTTCAAAAAGATCTGACTCAAGGCGAGGCAACACGACCTGCGTTTCCGGATCTCCGAATCGAGCGTTAAACTCAATGACTTTCGGCCCTTCTTCTGTCAGCATCAATCCTGCGTATAAAATGCCGGTGAATGATGCTCCCTCTTTTACAAGTGCGTCTGCCATCGGCTTCAAAATCCGCTCAAACGCTTCATTCACAACCTCATCACTAATGTGTGGAACAGGAGAATAAGCACCCATTCCGCCCGTGTTCGGTCCAAGATCGCCATCAAACGCGCGCTTATGATCTTGAGAAATGACCATCGGATGGACTGTGGAACCATTCACGAACGCCATCAGTGAAAATTCCTCACCCTGTAAAAACTCTTCTAAAACCACGCGATTGCTCGCTTCACCGAACTTTGTATTGATCATCATACTGTAAAGCGCTTCTTCCGCCTCTTCCATCGTCATCGCGACGACGACACCTTTTCCCGCAGCTAAACCGTCCGCTTTGATGACAATCGGCGCACCTTTTTTTCCTAAGTAATCCTTCGCTTCCCTATAGTCGGTAAACGATGCGGAAAACGCAGTCGGGATCAAGTATTTGCTCATCAAATCGTTGGCATACGTCTTACTACCTTCTATTAGTGCGGCTTTCTTTGTCGGTCCGAACACACGCAATCCTTCCGCTTGAAAACGGTCGACGATACCATCAAGTAACGGCTGTTCTGGTCCGATGACGGTCAAATCGACGTGGTTGTCTTTCGCAAATTGTACGAGTGCTTCTTGATCGGATTCCGGTATCGCCACACATTCAGCAACATCTGTCATGCCAACATTGCCCGGTGCGACGTACACATTTGATACATGCTCAGATTGCGCCATTTTCCATGCGATCGTATGCTCTCTGCCGCCTTTACCTACGATAAGAACCTTCATGTTAGAATCCTCTCCTTAGTGTTTGAAGTGACGTACACCAGTCATGACCATCGTAATGCCGTATTCATCTGCTTTATCGATTGACTCTTGATCTCTAATTGATCCGCCCGGCTGGATAATTGCTGTCACACCAGCCTTGGCAGCTGCCTCAACCGTATCACTCATTGGGAAGAACGCATCAGACGCCATTGAAGAGCCTATCACATTGTCACCCGCTTGCTTCAATGCGATTTCAGCCGCACCAACTCGGTTCATTTGTCCTGCTCCGACACCGATCGTTCGGTTTCCTTTTGCAAGGACAATTGCGTTCGACTTCACATGCTTGACGATTTGCCAGCCTAGCTTCATGTCAGCCCATTCCGCCTCAGTCGGCTCGCGCTTTGTTGCGACTTTCAGCTCAGCATTGTCAAAACCGAAGTGGTCCTCCTGCTGGACTAATGCCCCACCAGATACGGATTGAATCCGATTCGCAACATCCGCGGCTATTGTCTTTGGCTCAATTTGTAGCAAACGCAAGTTCTTTTTCTCCGTTAAAATCGCGAGCGCTTCCTCTGAGAATGAAGGAGCGATAATGATTTCTAGAAAAATTTCGCGTAACATCTGGGCCGTTTCTGCGTCTACTTCTTCATTCGTCGCAACGATTCCACCGAAAATCGAAACCGGATCCGCTTCATATGCAAGCTTGTACGCTTCAGCTATTGACTTCCCAACACCTACGCCACAAGGGTTCGTATGCTTAACCGCGACAACGGCTGGTTCGTCAAACTCTCTGATGATTTGAAGGGCTGCGTCCGCGTCATTAATATTGTTAAAAGAAAGTTCCTTCCCGTGTAATTGCTTCGCTTTTGCAATCGTAGAAGGATCTCCAATCGGAACTTCGTAAAAAGCAGCTTGTTGATGCGGGTTTTCTCCGTAACGTAAGGATTGCTTTTTCGTATACGTAACGGTGTACGATTCCGGAAAATCCTCTTCGGTTAAATACTGAGCGATGAGTGCATCATACGCGGCTGTATGGCGGAATACTTTTGCTGCCAAACGTCGCTTCGTTTCTTTCGTTACCTCACCACTCGTTTGAAGCTCCTCCAGAATCGCTCCGTAATCAGCTGGATCAACGGCTACCGTGACAGAGGCATGATTTTTCGCTGCTGATCGAAGCATACTCGGACCACCGATATCAATGTTCTCAATTGCATCTTCAAACGTTACATCTGGTCGAGAAATCGTTTCCTTGAACGGATAGAGATTAACGACGACAAAATCGATTGGTGTGATGTTGTGTGCTTCAATTTGCGCTTGATGATCTGCATTATCCCGGACAGCAAGGAGACCTCCGTGAATGTTCGGGTGAAGTGTTTTGACACGTCCGTCCAGTATTTCTGGGAATCCTGTCACTTCTGAAATGCCGGTAACCTCAAGTCCTGCTTCTTCAATTGCTTTTTTCGTACCCCCTGTCGAGACGATTTCAATTCCTTGTTTGATTAATCCTTCAACGAACGGGATCAACCCTTCTTTGTTGGAAACACTCACTAATGCGCGCTTCATGCTTATGCCCCTCTCTTAGTTTGTTCTGACTTCAGCTGGGTTCAATATTTGTTGTAAAACTTTCGGATAAAGCTCGTGCTCTACGTCATGGATTCGTTTTCTAACGTGATTTTGTGTGTCACTTTCATAGATCGGCACTGCTACTTGTTCGATGATTGGACCAGTGTCCATACCTTGATCGACATAGTGTACAGTAACGCCTGTTTCTGTGGCACCCGCTTTCAATGCTTGTCCAATCGCATCCTTACCAGGGAACGCCGGTAACAACGACGGATGAATGTTCACGATTTTTCCTTCATATGCTTCGAGAAGTGTCGGACCGATCAATCGCATATAGCCTGCAAGTGCGATGAAATCAACTTCCACTTCCTTTAATCTTGTTAAAATTTCAGCTTCAAATGATGCTTTGTCTTGGTAGGTTTTTGGCGAAAAAGCAAATGTCGGAACACCATGCTTTAATGCACGTTGGATGGCCATCGCGTCAGGTTTATCACAGACGAGTAAGGTGATATTTGCTTGGAGGTCGCCCGCTTCAACTGAATCGATGATAGCTTGAAAATTAGACCCTGAACCTGATGCGAATACCGCAATATTCTTCAATCGAGATCTCCTCCTAAAAATGAGATACCTTCCCCTGCCTTCACTTTTCCGATTCGATAGGCTCTTTCCCCTTGCTCAATTAATGTACGGATGATTGCATCTGATTCCTCTTTTTTCACCGCTAGCACCATGCCGATTCCCATGTTGAATGTGCCGAGCATGTCTTCTTGAGTGAGTCCACCTTCGCTTTGGATAAGTGAGAAGATCGGTGGGACTGGCCACGAACCAAGTTCTACTTCAGCACTCAAACCTTCAGGAAGCATCCGTGGAATGTTTTCATTGAACCCGCCACCCGTGATGTGGGCAATCCCCGAGACGTCATGGTTTCGGATTACTTCGAGCACTGGTTTCACGTAAATTTTTGTCGGAGTGAGCAGTTCTTCACCAAGCGTCTGGCCGAGTTGTTCAATCGTTTGATTAAGCTGATAACCTGCCTGTTCTAATAAAACTTTTCGAACGAGCGAGTAGCCATTGCTGTGAATTCCGCTTGAAGCAAGCCCGATCAAGACGTCCCCTTCGTTCACTTTTTCAGGGGTGATCAATTTCGATTTCTCAGCAACACCAACTGTAAAACCAGCAAGATCGTACTCTGTCGGATCATACATACCAGGCATTTCAGCAGTCTCACCACCGATGAGGGCAGCTCCGGCTTGTTTACAACCGTCTGCAATTCCTTTAACGATCTGTTCAATCTTCTCAGGCTCCAACTTCCCACAAGCGATATAATCTAGAAAATAGAGAGGCTCCGCACCTTGTGCAACGATGTCGTTAACGCACATCGCGACCGCATCGATGCCAATCGTATCATGCTGATCCATCTGGAAAGCGAGCATGAGCTTCGTTCCGACGCCATCCGTTCCTGAAATAAGGACAGGCTCTTTCACGTCGACTTTGGAAAGATCGAACATACCCCCGAATCCACCCAGGCCCCCCATGACCTCAGGTCGTATCGTGCTTTTCACATGCTTCTTCATACGGTTGACCGCTTCATAACCTGCTTCTACATCGACCCCAGCTTGCTTGTATGCGGATGATGATTGTGCCATTCCAACGCCTCCCTATGGTATCTCTATAAGCTACTGACCTCATTGTCAGCTCTCGCAAATGCCTCTTTTGATCCGTCATATTGGCTTTTCTCTGTTTTCACGGATAGAAAGCTATTCCGTCGTCCCCTATTAATCATCTACTTCACAATTCCCGTATACGATTACTTCAATACGAGTTCTTTTTCGTGTGGCAATACAGTATCTGGATAGATTTCCGTTGGGTACTTTCCTGTGAAGCATCCGAGACACTGTCCACAGTTCGGTTCACTTTTGTTGCGTCCGATTGAATCCAGCATGCTATCTACACTCAAGTACTCGAGGGAATCCGCTCCAATGATCTCTCGAATTTCCTCAACAGAATAATTCGATGCGATCAGCTCTTCCTTAGAAGAAATATCGATACCGTAGTAGCACGGGTGTGCAATCGGCGGTGCACTTATCCGCACATGAACTTCCTTCGCACCGGCATCTCGTAGCATCTGCACAATACGACGGCTCGTCGTTCCGCGAACGATTGAGTCATCGACCATGACGACGCGCTTTCCTTCAACAATCCCACGTACAGGAGAGAGCTTCATCTTCACGCCTTGCTCACGTAAAGCTTGGGAAGGCTGAATGAACGTCCGGCCGACATAGCGATTCTTGATCAACCCGAGCTCATACGGAATACCGGCAGCTTCAGCGTAACCGATCGCTGCTGAAATGCTTGAATCCGGAACACCTGTGACGACGTCTGCTTCCACAAACGCTTCTGCCGCAAGGCGTTTACCTAAATTTTTACGAGCTGTATGGACGTTAATGTCATCGATATGACTATCCGGTCTGGAAAAATAAATGTACTCCATGCTGCAAATCGCTCGTGTCGTTGAGGACGTGAATGAATCGATCTCGATCCCGTCATCATTGATGATCAACAATTCACCTGGCTGAACGTCACGGATATACTCCGCTCCAATCACATCGAATGCACACGTTTCAGATGCGACAACGTAAGCATCACCGATTTTACCAAGTGACAATGGGCGTAATCCGTTCGGATCCTGAGCTGCCATAATTCCGTCTTCCGTCATAATGACGAATGCGTAAGCGCCTTTGATCATAGAGAGCGCGTTTTTCACTTGGTCACGTAAATTATACAAACCACTTCGCTTAATTAAGTGAGCAAGCACTTCTGTGTCAGATGTCGTCTGAAAAATACTTCCCTGCGCTTCTAGCTGCTGCTTCAGCATGTTTGCATTCACAAGGTTTCCGTTATGAGCGAGCGCTAATCCGCCACGCTGAGATTGAAAGACAAGTGGTTGCACATTCGCGTACTCATTGCCACCAGCGGTCGAATATCGAACGTGTCCAATTGCCGCTTTTCCTGTTAAAGAAGACAGTTCACCTTTACCGAATACTTCGGTCACAAGCCCACTTTGTTTATGGAATTTAACTTGTTCACCGTCTGTCACAGCAATCCCAGCGCCTTCTTGACCGCGATGCTGGAGGCTATGGAGACCGTAATAGGTTAGCTGGGAAGCTTCTTCATGTCCCCAGATTGCGAACACGCCGCACTCTTCGTTTAAACCTTTGATGTCAGCAAACATGGAATAGCTCCCTTCCAAGCTGTTTCAAGCTCTTCTTTCGTTGCAGAGACGAGCTCGTTACCTTCTGGTGTATCAATTCGTAATACTGGACGCTCTAGTACGACACCAATTTTCGTCGCGTCTACGAGACTTTCAAACTGCTCAACGTTTTCCGGTTTTACCGATACGAGAAAACGAGATTGCGATTCACTGAACAGTGTTGCCGCTTCATCACCAGCAAGTGTTACAGATGCTCCGAGTTCCGCGTCCATCATGCTTTCTGCAATCGCAACTGCCATACCGCCTTCTGCAACGTCATGTGCCGATGCGACAAGACCTTCTTGAATCGCTTGTAAAAGCTGAGATTGATAGCGCGCTTCTTTTTCTAAATCGAGCTCAGGTGCCTTGCCGGAAATAGAACCTTCTAATAGTTTCTGAAGCTCACTTCCGCCAAATTCAGGCTTCGTCTCACCAATCATGTAAATGACGTCGCCAGCTTCTTTAAAATCTTGAGTCGTCACGTGTTCGAGGTCATGGACAAGACCAACCATCCCGACAACTGGCGTAGGATAAACCGCGCCACCGTTCGTTTCGTTGTATAACGAAACATTTCCTCCGATAACTGGTGTAGAGAATGTGCGACACGCATCGCTCATACCATCCACTGCTTTTTCGAGTTGCCAGAAGATTTCAGGTTTCTCAGGGTTACCGAAGTTCAAGCAATCTGTGATCGCAAGTGGCTCCGCTCCAGAACAGACGATGTTCCGAGCCGCTTCTGCGACCGCAATTTTACCGCCAACTTCAGGGTCAAGATACAAATAACGAGAATTACAATCTGTCGTCATCGCGAGTGCTTTGCGTGTTCCGCGAATGCGGACAACCGCTGCATCTGATCCTGGTGAAACGACCGTACTTGTACGCACCATGTGGTCATATTGATCAAACACCCATGCTTTGCTAGCGATTGTCGGTTGAGCGAGTAACTTTAACAATGTATCTTTATAATCTGTCATTTGTGGCATGTACGCGTTTTGTGCTTGGAATGCTTCATAGTAGGCAGGCACAGCACTCGGCTTGTTGTAAACTGGGGCTTCTTCAGCTAACGCATCAACAGGTGCACTAGCGACGACTTCTCCGTTGTGAAGGAGACGAAGTTCTTTTTCCTCGATAACGTGACCGATCGTTACGGCCTCTAAGCCCCATTTATCAAAAATCTTCTCGATTTCATCTTCTCGTCCTTTTTTTACGACGATCAGCATTCGTTCTTGAGATTCAGAGAGCATCATCTCATAAGGCGTCATATTCGTTTCCCGTTGAGGAACGAGGTCTAAGTTCATCTCGATCCCAACGCCTGATTTACTCGCCATTTCGCTTGAGGAAGACGTTAAACCAGCAGCCCCCATGTCCTGTATGCCAACGAGCGCGTCACATTGGACAAGCTCTAAACACGCTTCTAGTAAAAGTTTTTCCATGAACGGGTCGCCGACTTGGACAGCTGGACGCTTTTCATCAGATGCATCGTTCAATTCTTCAGATGCGAAAGTCGCACCGTGAATGCCGTCACGGCCAGTCTTTGCACCGACATACATGACGGAGTTGCCGATTCCGTTCGCTTGCCCTTTTTGAATATCTTTATGGTCAATGAGACCGACACACATTGCATTTACAAGTGGGTTACCTTCGTAAGCCGCATCAAACTGCACTTCACCGCCGACTGTCGGAATGCCGATACAATTTCCGTAGCCTGCAATTCCTGCGACAACCTCTTCGAATAAATATTTTACGCGGTCCGATGTTAGTTCACCGAAACGGAGTGAGTTGAGAAGCGCGATGGGACGTGCGCCCATTGAAAAGACGTCACGGATGATGCCACCGACACCTGTTGCTGCTCCTTGATATGGCTCGATTGCTGATGGATGATTGTGGCTTTCAATTTTAAAAACAACCGCTTGATCGTCACCGATATCGACGATTCCAGCTCCTTCACCAGGTCCTTGGAGGACACGCTTTCCTTCTGTAGGAAACTTGCGTAATACAGGCTTCGAGTTCTTGTAGCTGCAATGCTCGGACCACATGACAGAGAAAAGCCCGGTTTCCGTGTAGTTCGGTAGACGTCCCAAAATCGACTCAACCATCGCAAACTCTTCATCGTTCAAGCCCATTTCTTGATAAAGCTTCTGATCCTTGATCATTTCTGCTGTTGGTTCATGAAGATACGACATGTGCTTCCCTCCAAGTTTTCACGATTGATTGAAATAATTTCAGTCCATCTGCGCTACCCAGCAACTGGTCGACCGCTCGCTCCGGATGCGGCATCATACCGAGAACGTTTCCTTTTTCATTCGTAATCCCTGCGATCCCGTGTCTTGATCCGTTAATGTTATCTGCGTAAGTGAACGCAATCTGGTTGTTATGACTCAGTTTTGTGTAAGTCGCTTCATCACAGTAATAGTTCCCTTCACCGTGTGCGACAGGAATTGTGATTTTTTCCCCTTTTTCGTACGCTGAAGTGAACATCGTTTCATTGTTCATCACTTCTAGCTCAACTTGCTTACAAATGAATTTCAACTTTGCGTTTCGTTGCATCGCACCTGGTAACAATCCTGCTTCTAGTAAAATTTGAAAACCGTTGCATACACCAAGAATCGGTTTGCCAGCTTGGTTCGCTTCATAAATAGATTCCATGACGTTTGAAAAGCGCGCGATTGAGCCGCTTCTTAAGTAATCTCCGTAAGAAAATCCGCCCGGGATGAGGATGCCATCAAATTGCTTCAAGTCTTGGTCATCATGCCAAACGTACTCGACTTCTTCTCCAAGCTCATCCTTGATTGCATGGTACATGTCTATGTCACAGTTGGATCCTGGAAAAACGATGACTGCGAATCTCATTGAGGGATATCCTCCTCGATTTCATACGTATAGTCTTCAATGACTGTGTTCGCAAGGAGCTTTTCGCATATTTCGCGTACTTGCTGATCGATGTCGCCATCTTCCTTTTTCAGTGTCAATTCAATGTATTTACCGATTCGAACATCCTCAACAGCGTTGTAAGTGAGACGATGGAGCGAATCTTTCACTGCTGCACCTTGTGGATCTAGAACACTTTCCTTTAGTGTGATGAAAACCTTAACGTTATACATGAAATCGGCCTCCCCGAGTGGTTGTTTTTAGTTAAATTAGGTGTTTTTTCTATAAAAAAACACAACATTCTTAAAATTTTCTATATAGGGGGTTCCGGAATGGTCCGGAACCTATTTATCTAGAAAAATCTTAAATTATCTAGAAAAAGTAAAACTCATGGCGCAACAGTCAGACGTTCTAAAAGCTTACTGTACGTTTCGGTTAAACTGCCAAGGTCGCGTCGGAATACGTCTTTATCGAGCTTTTCTCCTGTTTCTGCATCCCATAATCGGCACGTGTCTGGTGAGATTTCATCGGCAAGCATGACTTCACCGTCTGCGCCAATCCCAAACTCAAGCTTGAAATCGACGAGGTCGATGTTCAGGTTCTTGAAATAAGGGACAAGCACGTCGTTGACAGCCAGTCCTTTTTCTCGTAAAAGTGCAAGCTCCGTTTCTTCTACGAGCCCGAGAATCCGAATATGGTCCCTCGTTAACAACGGATCACCGAGGTCATCATTTTTGTAGTAGAACTCAACGATTGTCTCCGGTAATACTTCGCCTTCTTCCATTCCAAGGCGTTTCGCAAGTGAGCCAGCCGCTATGTTTCGAACGACAACTTCAAGCGGAATGATTTGAACATTTTTTACAAGCTGCTCCGTTTCAGAAAGCTTCTTAACAAAATGAGATTCAATCCCCTTTTCGCGAAGCTTCTCAAACAACAAAGCGGAAATCTCATTGTTCAGCTTTCCTTTGCCAGCGATGGTCGTTTTCTTCTCACCATTAAAGGCTGTTGCTTCATCCTTATATTCAATCCAAACGATTTTCTCATCATTTGTTTCATAGACTCGCTTCGCTTTTCCTTCGTACAGTAACGCTTGTTTTTCCATGAACGTTCCTCCTCGCACCAATAAGGTGATTTACTCTAGACCGACTCGTTTGAAAATGTCATCTACTTCTTTCAAGTGGTAGTTATAGTCGAAACAATCATCGATTTCTTCAGTTGAAAGCATATCTGTTATACGTGACTCCCCTTCAACCAATTCACGGAACTGAATCCCTTTTTCCCATGCTTCCATCGTTTTCGGTTGTACGAGGTCGTATGCTTCCTCACGGCTCATGCCTTTATCGATTAATGAAAGTAAGACGCGCTGTGAATAAATCAATCCGTACGTTCTAGACATGTTGCGCTTCATGTTCTCTGGGAAAACCGTCAAGTTCTTCACGATATTCGAGAATCGGTTCAGCATGTAATTCAGTAGGATCGTGCTGTCCGGGATGATCACTCGCTCAGCAGAAGAATGAGAAATGTCACGTTCATGCCAAAGAGAAACGTTCTCCATCGCCGTTACCATATGTCCTCGAATTACGCGCGCGAGTCCAGTCATGTTTTCCGATCCTATCGGGTTACGCTTATGTGGCATTGCCGATGATCCTTTTTGACCTTTTGCGAAGAACTCTTCCACTTCACGTGTTTCGCTCTTTTGTAAGCCACGAATTTCTGTTGCGAACTTTTCAATTGAAGTTGCTACTAAAGCAAGCGTCGAAATGAAGTGCGCATGACGGTCACGCTGTAACGTTTGAGTTGAAACATTTGATCTGTTTAAACCAAGCTTTTCACAAACGTATTCCTCAACAAATGGAGGAATGTTCGCGTAAGTCCCGACTGCTCCAGACAACTTACCGTAGCGAATGCCTTCGATCGCATGCTCAAGACGTTCCTTGTTGCGGTTCATCTCTTCATACCAAAGTGCAAGCTTCAACCCGAAAGTTGTCGGCTCTGCATGGACACCGTGTGTTCTCCCCATCATCACCGTATGCTTATGTTCAAGTGCTTTTTCTTTTAAAACTTCGATAAAACGTTCCACATCTGTAAGTAAAATTTCATTCGCCTGTTTAATTAAGTATGAAAGTGCTGTGTCAACAACGTCCGTCGAAGTGAGCCCGTAATGGACCCACTTGCGCTCTTCTCCAAGCGTTTCTGAAACCGCACGTGTAAAAGCAACGACATCATGTCGTGTCTCTGCTTCAATCTCGTGAATCCGATTCACATCAAATCCAGCATTTTCGCGAAGCTTTACAACGTCTTCTTTGGGAATGTCTCCTAGCTCAGCCCATGCTTCACATGCGAGAATTTCCACCTCTAGCCAAGCTTTATATTTGTTCTCCTCTGTCCAAATCGCACCCATTTCAGGTCTTGTATATCTTTCTATCATTTTACTTCCTCCAAGTTGTCTTTTTGTTGTAAGTTTTCTACAATCGTTTCTGCTTTATGAACTGCATCTTCTAATGAATCGTTTATGATCGTAAAATGTCCCATCTTCCGGTTGGTTTTGATTTCTTTCTTCTCATAAAGGTGAAGATGGACATCGTCAAATAGTGGCGCAACATCTAGGATTGTTTCAGCATCTTGTCCAAGTAGATTGACCATTACGCTCGGTTTCAATAATGTTGGCTTCCCTAGCTTCCAACCACAGATCGCACGGATATGCTGCTCAAATTGCGAGAACATACATCCTTCAATCGAATAATGACCTGAGTTATGTGGTCTTGGTGCGAGTTCGTTAATGTAGATTCCTTCTTCATTCGTAAGGAACATCTCGACAGCAAGTGTTCCAACTAGCTCCAAACCGTGGGCAATCTGACGAGCAAGACTTTCTGCTCTTTCCAAGCTCGCTTCAGAAACACGCGCAGGAACAATCGATTGGTAGAGAATATGATTTTTATGGATATTCTCAGCTACAGGAAACGTTTCGGTATCCCCGTTCACATTTCGAGAAACAATAACGGAGATCTCCTTTGAAAAATTAATCTTCTTTTCAAGGACGCACTGCGTATTACCGCTCAGTAATTCCTTGGCAGCCTTCAAATCGTCAGGTGATTCAATGACAACTTGGCCTTTTCCGTCATAGCCACCACGCGTCGTTTTAAGGACGGCGGGGTAGCCAATTTTATCGAGTGTATCCTCAAGGTCCTCACACTTTGAAATAAGCTCATATGGCGCGACATGCACACCAATTGCTTCAAGTGTTGCTTTTTCCTCTGCTCGATCTTGCGTCACTTTTAAAAGGTGACTGCCTTGTGGGAGATGGTGATTGTTTTCTAGCCATCTAGCTGTATCGAGATCGACATTCTCAAACTCATACGTAATCACATCACTCACTTCAGCTAATTGATTTCGAGCTTCTTCACTAGCATAGTCGCCAACAATTTCATAGTCAGCAATCAATCCACACGGGGAGCCTTTCGTCGGATCGACAGTCGCTACTTTAAAGCCCATCTCTTTTGCGGCAATTGCCATCATCCGACCGAGCTGTCCGCCCCCTAGTATGCCTATTGTTTGTGGAGGTACGATTGGCTTCATCAATTTAACTCACCACTGCTTTCTAAAACTTTTTCTCGCGTTTGCTCCTGACGCTTTTGAAGCCTTAATGCGACTTCTTCATTTGTCGTTCCAATAATTTGAGCCGCTAAAAGCCCAGCGTTTGTTGCTCCTGCCTTTCCAATCGCAACTGTCGCTACAGGAACACCGCCTGGCATCTGGACGATTGAAAGTAAGGAATCCAGTCCATTCAGCGCTTTCGACTGAACCGGAACTCCGATGACAGGAAGTGTCGTTTTCGCAGCAACCATTCCTGGAAGATGCGCTGCACCTCCAGCACCTGCAACGATTACCTTTATCCCTCTTGATCTAGCATTCTCTGCATATTCGAACATGAGGTCGGGCGTACGATGCGCGGATACGACCTTCTTTTCATACGGAATCTCAAGCTCATCCAATCTGTCACACGTATGTTTCATCGTCTCCCAATCAGACGTACTTCCCATAATGACACCAATTAACGGCTCCATCGACTCACCAAACCTTTCTATATTCATCAACAATCATTTTTAGACGTAAAAAACCCAGGATTCTATTCGTTTCTCCTTGGTTGTGAGAAAGCATAAAAAATCCTGGGCATACTTGTAGTTCTTTGGTTAGCATACCGTTCGCTTTCCCTCATAGTCCGGTGATTTACGGTACCGGGTAGAAACTTATGGGCCATATCCCCAAGATTATATGAGAGCTGTTTGATTCAATTTAATTGTAACAACGTCAAAACACTTATGTCAACGAATAATCGAACATTGTTAAATAATACAAAGGAAATGTTCGGTTTTTACTGCAATTTCCCTTCGAATACTACTTTTTGACGTAAATATTCAACGTCTTTCTTATTATTTTTTGTTTTCTCTTGAAATACAGGCTCTTCCATCCGCCTAACAGGCATGTAGCCTTCTTTTTGCATTCGATCTAGACAGTCTGATATGCTCTCGTTTTCAAGCACTTCAAACTTCTTTTTTTTCGGCTTACCTTTGTCCATTGTTTACCTCCGTATTGCTTTAACCCAGAACCCTCCATAAAACGCTTTTGGTTCATGCGAAATAATAAACGCTTTCGTATCTAAAGCCTTAACACTACTATAGAGATCCTGCTCCGATTTCCTTGATGTCAGGATTTGCATCATGAGACGTGGTCCTTCACGCCCATCTGCCAACCAATTCGTAACACCATATCCTCTGTTACGAAGTGCGTTTGGAATATCAGAATCGAATTCCTTCGTAATCACATTAACCGTAATATACCCTAAAGCGAGCTTTTCTTCAATTTTCATTCCAACAATGACACCAATCCCATAACCGACAGCATAAGCAATCAAGTTCTCAATCTCATTTAAGTTGTCGAGTACAATGCCAAGTCCAACAACATAAATGACCACTTCAAACATACTTGTTATGGCAGCTAGATACCGTTGATTTTTCAAAGTTAGAATCATTCGCAACGTGAAAAACGTCACATATACAATGTTGATCACTAATATAATCGCAATTAATGTAAAACTATTTTCAAGCACCGCAAAAACCTCCAAAGCTGAGATTTCAAATTTTGTAATTTCTAGAATAGCACGAACTAACATGAAACCGAAAGTGAAAAAAGCTATAAGAATGAAAATAATTTGGAATGAGAGCAAAAACGTTGGTTTGAAGGTTGAGAAAATAGGGTTTGTACTGCATGTTGGAGTGGAGGTCTCATATAGGTTGATTTTTGGGACAAAAATCTTCATTATGAGTGATTTGTAGTGCGATTTTGCCGTTACCAAGCAGTCATTGACTCTCTTTGAGTGCTCCGTAGAACGTTTTTCTCGCTACCGTGCACCTATTGCCCATTTTTGAGTGCTCCGTAGAACGTTTTTCTCGCTACCGTGCACTTATAGCAAAAAATATTTACTAAATAGATGTTTTTTGGCACAAAAATCTACCTTTTAAGAAACGTATCATTCTACTTTGCCTTTACTTAGGGAACTTTTGCACTCGCTTGTGGAACTTTGGAGTGAACTTGTGGAACTTTCACGCAACCTTGTGGAACTTTCGCTTTTACTTGGGGAATTTAGTAGCTTCTTACTACATCTAATATGATCTTATATCTATAAATCAGCTGCTTCTTTGTTTTTGCCCTTCATGACTTCTAAACACACAAAAAAAGAGCAGTCTTTTGACTACTCAATTCTTTCCTTATTGATGTAAGTCTTAATACGCAATCAGATTTTGCTTATTAACAAAAAAAGATGAAACGACGTTGTGTACGTTTCACCTTTTTACGCCCGGCGACGTTCTACTCTCACAGGGGGAAGCCCCCAATTACCATTGACGCGCGAGCTTAACTTCCGTGTTCGGCTTTCGGCTTGAGATGAACATCGAATCTCTTTGTCATCTACACTCGTGACGTCCTCGCGTATATCATACGCTCCGGTCGTCACTCGTTTGTTTCCTTGACCTTCTCGTTCCTCTCAACCCTCACATGCTTTGTTGTTTTAAGTCCTTACGGACTTCTTTAGACATACAAAAAAGAGAAGTCTTTCGACTACTCATACCTTCCTCTTTACATTAAACACAAAAAAAGATGAAACGACGTTGTGTACGTTTCACCTTTTTACGCCCGGCGACGTTCTACTCTCACAGGGGGAAGCCCCCAATTACCATTGACGCTGAAGAGCTTAACTTCCGTGTTCGGCATGGGAACGGGTGTGACCTCT